>JADZDM010000004.1 GCA_020851035.1 Gemmatimonadaceae bacterium
GGGTGACCGGGCGCGTCGGGAAGATAACTGCCCGGGGCTAGAGCCGCGCCCGGACCAGCTCGACGAAGTCCATCGGGCGCCGGGCGATGCCCATGCCGGCCTTCTCGAACGCTTCCAGCTTCTCGGCGGCGGTGCCGGCCGAGCCCGAGATGATGGCGCCGGCGTGGCCCATGCGGCGTCCCGGCGGTGCCGTCTGGCCGGCGATGAAGCCGACGACCGGCTTGGTCATCTTCGTGCGGACGAACTCCGCCGCTTCCTGCTCGTCGGTGCCGCCGATCTCGCCCATCATCGCCACCACCTTGGTCTGCGGGTCGGCCTCGAAGGCCGCCAGCGCGTCGATGAAGTTGGTGCCGTTGATCGGGTCACCGCCGATGCCGACGCAGGTGCTCTGCCCGATGCCGGCCCGGGTGAGCAGGTTCACGATCTCGTAGGTGAGCGTACCCGAACGGCTCACGACACCCACCGGGCCGGGGGTGCAGATGCGCCCCGGGATGATGCCCACCTTGGACGCGCCGGGCGTGATGAGCCCCGGGCAGTTCGGCCCGAGCAGGCGGGCCCCCATCTCCTTCACGAAGGGATACACCTTCGTCATGTCGAGCACCGGCACGCCCTCGGTGATGCAGACGATCAGCTTCACGCCGGCGGCCGCTGCCTCCATCATCGCATCGGCGGCGAACGGCGGCGGCACGTAGATCACCGACGTGTTCGCACCGGTGGCGGCGACGGCCTGGGCGACGGTGTTGAAGATCGGCACCGTGCCCTCGAACTGCTGGCCACCCTTCCCGGGCGTGACGCCGGCCACGACCTTCGTGCCGTACTCCATCATCTGCTTCGCATGGAACGAGCCGTCGCGGCCCGTGATGCCCTGCACCAGCAGCGTGGTGTCGTTGTCGATGAAGATGCTCACGTGGCGGCTCCCGTTGCCAGGGCCACGGCCTTCTGCACCGCCTCGTCCATGTCGGACGATGCGGTGAAGCCGTTCTCGGTCAGGATCTGCATCGCGAGCTCTTCGTTGGTGCCTGTCAGGCGGATCACGATCGGGACGGTGAGCGGGTTGGCCTTCGTGGCGGTCACGATGCCGTTCGCGACGTCGTCGGTGCGCGTGATGCCGCCGAAGATGTTGAACAGGATCGCCTTCACGTTCTTGTCGGCCGTGATGATGCGCAGCGCGTTGACGACCTTCTCCGGGTTCGACGAGCCGCCGATGTCGAGGAAGTTCGCCGGGTCACCGCCGTAGTACTTCACCAGGTCCATCGTCGCCATCGCCAGGCCGGCGCCGTTGACCACGCAGCCGACGTTGCCGTCGAGCTTGATGAAGGTGAGGTTCGCCTTGCGGGCATCGACCTCCGCCGGGTCCTCGCTGCTCTCGTCGCGCAGTGCCTCGATCGCCGGCAGGCGCTCGAGCTCATTGTCGTCGATCACCATCTTGCCGTCCACCGCCACGACCTTGCCGGCCGGCGTGACGACCAGCGGGTTGATCTCGGCCAGCGAGCAGCCGCTCTCGATGAATGCGGCGTAGAGCTGCTGCATGATCCTCGCGGCGGCGCGCGCCTGCTTCACGTCGTCGTAGAGGAAGAAGCCCATCTCCATCGCCTCGTACGTCCGCAGCCCGTAGCGCGGGTCGACGGGATGGTACTTGATCTTCTCCGGCGTGGTGGCGGCGACTTCCTCGATGTCGATGCCGCCGGCCGCGCTGACCATTAACACCGGCTTCTTCGTGGCGCGATCGACGATGATGCCGACATACGCCTCGCTGCCGATGTCCTCGGCGATCGTGACCAGCACCTTCTCGACGGTCAGGCCCTTGATGTCCATGCCGAGGATCGCGGTCGCCTTCTCGCGCGCCGCGGCCGGCGTCGGGCAGTACTTCACGCCGCCGGCCTTGCCGCGGCCGCCCACGTGGACCTGCGCCTTGACCATCACCGGCACGCCATACCGGACGGCCAGCGCCTCGGCGGCGTCGGGCGTGGTTGCGATGTCGCCATCGGGGATCGGGACGCCGTGGCGCCGCAGGATCTCCTTGGCCTGGTATTCATGAAGGTTCACACACGCTCCATCTGCGATCGAGTGATTGCAGCGACTGTGATGTTGTGATCCCCGGCGGCGCGTGCCGCGGCTGCCGGGGGTGGAACCAGCGCCCGTGATGGGCGCCGAGGTGCCGGCGGCAAGATAACCGGTGTCGGCGGCTCATCGCGGCACGGAGTCCGGGGGCGGCACGCCGAGGGCGCGCCCGAGGGCCTCGAACGAGGCCCCGAAATCCGTCCAGCTGCCGCGTTGCAGCGCCGTCCGCATCTGCCGGTACAATGCGGCCGCGGCGGAGCCAGGCTGCGCGGCGCGCGCACCCTCGCGCCAGGCGAGCGCCGCCTCCGGCGCCGTCACCCCCGTCCCCCGGCGGATGCCATCCGTCACGAGGACGGCGGCGAGGTGTGTCGGCCGGCCGTCGCGGAAGGTGAGGTACGGGGTGAGGAACCGGGGGGCGTCGGCACCGGGCAGCACCCGGGTGGTCCCGCGATGCGCGCCAGCCAGGCTGCCGGGCTGGCGCAGCGAGTCGGAGACGTCGCGGGCCGCACGCTCGACCCCCTCGTATGGTGCGGCGTCGTCGCTCGGCAGCCAGCGCGTGCGGCGGTCGCCGCCGCCCGGCGCGATCAGCACCCCGCGCACGATGCCGCGCACGTCGATCGCCGCGGCAGTGTGCGCCCAGGCCTTCCGCATCGGCAGCCAGACCGGCACCTGCGCGTCTTCCGCGACGGCGCTGTCGGAGACCGCGCCGCGCACGAGCAGGTACCCCGTGATTCCCCCGTTCCGCGTTGCCGGCGCGTCGTCCCGCAGGGTCCGCGTGCCGAAGCGCGCCGCGACCGCACCCTCGAGGGCGAGGGCGTCGGCGCGGGGCGGCAGCGCGCGGCGCACGGCGTCGGGCAGGCGGTCCAGCATGGTCAGGTGCCGGGCGAGGCGGTGCAGCGGACGCCTGGCCAGCGCCGGCGGGTTCCGTTCCGTGACCAGCAGGATGCGACCCGTGTGCGCATTCACGAGCGCCGTCGCTGCATGCTGGGCGGCCGTGACCTCCATCGCGCCGTCCGCGAACGGCAGGTGCTCCGAGAGCGGGTAGGTCGCGCTCACCGCGTACAGTTCCGCCACCCACAGCAGGGAGTCAGCCACGACGACGGCCGCGACCTGCGCGCCGGTGCGCAGCGTCGGCGCGACGAGCGCGAGCCGCGCACGCACATCGCGTTCCGTCACCAGCACCGGCGACGGTTGCGGCACCGTGGCGAACAGGAGGCGCAGGTTCTGCTGGTTCCAGGCGTGCGCGAGCCGGGCGGAGGTGGCCGCGATGGACGGTGCGGCAATGCGGTGCGACGGGTCGCTCACGATCGCATAGCCACGGCCCGAGTCGCTGACCGCGATCGGGGGCAGCGCCACGCCGCCGCGGGTGTTGACGTTCCGGAACGGGGTCTCGCTGGTGATGGCCACCGGCAGCGCGTGCCAGGTGGGGAGCAACCCCGGCGTGCGCTGCGCATCGAACACGTAGGCGCCCGGCACACCGGCGGAGGCATCCCAGCCCACGAGCGATGCCACCTGCCCCGGCGTGGCGTGCGGCACCGTC
The DNA here is from genome assembly GCA_020851035.1 of Gemmatimonadaceae bacterium. Taxonomy (NCBI): domain Bacteria; kingdom Pseudomonadati; phylum Gemmatimonadota; class Gemmatimonadia; order Gemmatimonadales; family Gemmatimonadaceae; species Gemmatimonadaceae bacterium. The sequence goes on from JADZDM010000004.1 coordinate 3,602, forward strand.
GCGCGGTCCCACAGCGGCGTGGCGGCGAGCGAGGCGGTGTCGCCGGGGTCGGCGGGCAGCACGCGATCGGACTCGTAGGCGCGGCGCGTGTAGCTGGCGTGGGTCTCCAGGTAGCGCTGCTCGCGCGTGGTGCTGTCGACGTCACCGGCCACGCTGTCGGCGAGCAGCGGCAGCCCCTGGCGCAGGAGCAGCGCCATGAGGAGCACCGTGGTCACCGCCGCGATCGCAGAGCGTGGCTGGGCCGACCACGCGCTCCACGTGACGACGGCGGCGGCGGCGAGCGACACCACCTGCATCACGATGCCGCCGGGCAGTCCGATGCGGTGGTCGGCGAAGCCGAACGTCCCGCTGCCGCCGCCGTTGACGAGCCGGTCGAACCCGTCGAGGCGATAGCTCCAGGCGATGAGGCAGAGCAGCATGGCGCCGAGCACGGTGACGTGGCGTCGTGCGTGGCGCGTGATGCGGACGGCACGGCCGTCGGTGGCGATGCCGCGCGTGAGCACGTAGCCGACGATCGTGAGCATGGCCATCACCGCGTGGGAGACGAGCGCCCACGTGTACGCCTGCAGCTCGAGCGGGAGCCATGCCGTCCAGAAGGCGAGGTCGTACTGGAAGTACGGATCGGACTCGCCGAACGGGTGGGCATCGAGGACCGTCGCGAGCGGCACCCAGTCGTCGACCGGCACCGTCAGGAGCACGCCCACGGCGACGGCGCAGGCCCAGAGGGTGAGCGAGATCGTGCGTTCAGGGACGGCGCCGTTGACCTGGAGGTTGCCGACGCTGCCCGGCACCACCAGGCTCACGAAGGAGCGCCGCACCGCCTCCAGGTGCGCCCGCATGACCAGCGCCGCCACCGTGCCGGCGGTGCACTTGAGCACCAGCGAGACGTTCGTGCGCCACCACCAGACATCCCCGAACCCGAGGGCATCGAACCAGGCATGGTCGCCGATGAGCGCTCCCCATGCCCTGCCCGCCGCGAGCACGACCACCACGCCGACGACCAGCGTCAGCAGCCCGCGGCGGCGGATCATCACGGCCGCTCGCTTGCCACGATCAGGCCTCCACGCCCTGCGAGCGCAACCAGGCGTTGAACTCGGCGCGGATCGCGTCGCGCCGCCCGGCCGTGAGTGCCTCGAAGCGCAGCACGACGATCGGTTGCGTGTTGGACGCACGGATCAGGCCCCAGCCGTCGCCGAAGAGCACGCGGGCGCCGTCGACGTCGATCACCTCGCGCGACTGGCGGAAGTGCGCCGACGCCGCCTGGACGAGTGCGAACTTCTTGTCGTCCGGGCAGTCCACGCGCAGCTCCGGGGTGCTGAAGTACGACGGCACGTCGGCCAGCAGGTCGCGGACGCTGCCCGGGCTCGACGCCACGATGCGCAGGATGCGGGCGGCGGCGTAGAGCGCGTCATCGTGGCCGTAGAAGCCCTCGGTGAAGAACATGTGCCCCGACATCTCACCGGCGATCGGTGCGTGCAGCTCCTTCATCTTGTCCTTGATGAGGGAGTGGCCGGTCTTCCACATCACCGGCGTCCCTCCCGCCTTCGTGATCGCGTCGGGCAGCGCCTGCGAGCACTTCACGTCGAAGATGATCGCCTGGCCGGCGCCCGTGCGCGCGAACACGTCGCGGGCATAGAGCAGCAGCAGGTAGTCGCCCCAGATGATCGTGCCGTCGCCGTCGACGATGCCGATGCGGTCGGCGTCGCCATCGAATGCGATGCCGATGTCGGCCCCCGTGCGCCGCACCGCCTCGATCAGGTCGACGAGGTTCTCCTCGACGGTCGGGTCCGGGTGGTGGTTCGGGAAGGTGCCGTCGCTCTCGGTGAAGAGATAGGTGGCCTCGATGTTCATGCGCGAGAAGATGGCCTCGGTCAGCGGGCCACCGGCGCCGTTGCCGGCGTCGAGCACGACCTTGAGGCGGCGCGGGAGCGGCCCGGTGCGCGCGAGAATGTCCTCGGCGTAGTCGGCGTTGAGGTCCGCGTGCGACACGCTGCCCGTCTGCGTGGCCGCCGGGGCCTCGAGCAGGTCCCGCAGGCGCTGGATCCCGCTGCCGTGCAGCGAGCCGGTGCCGACGCAGATCTTGAAGCCGTTGAACTCCGGCGGGTTGTGCGACCCGGTGATCTGGATGCCGCCGGCCACCGTGAGGTGGTGCAGCGACCAGTAGAGCAGCGGGGTCGGCCCGACGCCGATGTCGATCACGTCGCGGCCGCGCGTGGTGAGCCCGCGCACGAGCGCGTCGCGCAAGGCGGCGCCGCTGGGCCGGTTGTCGCGGCCGACGGCGACGGGACCGGCGAGGCCGCGCTCGTCGAGGAGCGCGGCATAGGCCTGGCCGATGCCCTCGGCGGCCTCCACGGTCAGGTCGTCACCGACGACACCGCGAATGTCATACTGCCGGAAGATGCCTGCAGCGATGGTCATGGCAGAACGGGTTGTGAATCAGGCAGCACGGACGCCTGGACCGACGACGGCGCACCCACACTGCGCGTCGGGGTCATGGGAAGGGTGCTGGCCCGCGCCCACCGCACTGCCGGGCCGGGGTAGACACCGAGGACGAGCAGCACGACGGCGGCGATCGCGACCACGCCGCCGGTCATGCGGGCGGCGACGGGGGCACGGCCCGTGGTCTCGTCGGCGGGCGGCTGCATGAACATGGCGCGGATCACGCCGAGATAGTACGCCGCGGACACGACGCTGGCGAGGACGAGAATCACCGCCAGGCGGACCTGCGGGGCCGGCGCCGTGATCGCGGCCCGGAGGACGTACCACTTCGCGAAGAAGCCCATGCCGCCGGCCACCGGGAACCCCATCAGCGACAGCATGAAGACCGCCATCGCCGTGGCCAGCGCCGGTCGCGTGCGGGCCAGCCCGGCGAGGTCGCTGAGGTTCGTGCGCCGCTCCACGCCACCCGACACGATGCTGACGACAGCGAACGCCCCGACGGTGGCGAGGGTGTAGGCGAGGGCGTAGAACACGATCGCCGCCACGCCATCGCTGGAATGGCTGGTGATCGCCACCAGCAGGTAGCCGGCGTGGGCGACGCTGGAGTAGGCGAGCATGCGCTTCACGTTCTGCTGCACCAGCGCCAGCACGTTGCCCACCACCATCGTGACGGCGGCAAGGACCCACGCCGCGTAGTGCCACGAGCCATACGCCGCGCCCAGGCCGTCCAGCAGCAGGCGCGCGAAGGCGGCGAAGGCCGCCGTCTTCACGCCGGCCGCCATGAAGGCGGTGTACGGCGTCGGCGCCCCCTCGTACACGTCGGGGGACCACATGTGGAACGGCACCGCCGCGATCTTGAAGGCGAAGCCGACGAAGAGGAGCGCCAGCCCGCCGATCAGCAGCGGGTCGGTGACGAGGTTGCCGGCGGTGATCGCGGCCGACATCGCGGGCAGGTTCGTGCTCCCGGTGCTGCCGTAGAGGAGCGCCATGCCGTACAGCAGGAAGCCGGTCGAGAAGGAGCCAAGCAGGAAGTACTTGAGTGCCGCCTCGGCCGAGCGTGCGCGGCTGCGATCGAGCCCGGTGAGCACGTAGATCGACAGTGACATGAGCTCGATGCCAAGGAAGATCAGCATCATGTCGCGCGCACCGACGAGCAGCAGCATCCCGGCGGCGGCGAACAGCACCAGCGCCGGCGGCTCGGGGGCATGCAGCGCGGCGCCCTCGTTGTACTCCATCGCCATCACCAGCGTCCCGAGCACGCCGAGCAGGATCACGGAGGCGGACGCCCAGCGGAAGCCATCGAACGCGAGCGGTCCCGTGCTGGCGCCGAGCGGCGGCACCGCCCGCGCCATCATCGCCGTGGCCAGCAGTCCGGCCAGCGTCACGACCACGGCAAGCAGGTGCACGCGGCGCGTGTGTGCCGCGCCCTCGTTGCCGAAGACCCCGAACAGCAGCACGAGCATGCCGCCGACGGAGACGACCAGCTCGGGCAGGAGGAGGGCGCCGAGGTCCAGCGCGGCGAAGCTGAAGCCCGTCACGGTGCCACCGCCGCGGCGGCCGTGGGCAACAGTGCGGCCGATTCGGTCACCGTCGTCACCAATGACGCGAGGGACGATTCCATGCGATCCAGCAGCGGCGCCGGCGCGAGGCCGAGGCCGACGATCGCCACCACGAAGCAGGCCATCACGCCCGCCTCACGCAGGCTGAGGTCACGCAGCGAGGGCGCGCCCTCGGCCGGCGGACCGAAGAACGTCCGCTGCACGGCCCAGAGCAGGTACGCGGCCGCGAGGATCACGCCCGCGGTGGCCAGGAGGACGAGCACCGGGAACCGGGGGAAGGAGTGCAGCAGCACCAGGAACTCGCCGACGAATCCGTTGGTGCCGGGCAGGCCGGCATTGGCGAGCGCGAAGAGCACGGCCAGCGCGCCGAAGGCAGGGGCCTGCTTCGCGAGGCCACCGAGCGCGGCGAAGCGGTCGTCGGCGAGCCGCTCCCGGAGCATGCCAAGCAGGATGAACATGCCGCCGGTGGTGATGCCGGCGTTCACCATCACGACCAGCGCCCCCTGCAGCGATCCGGGCGTGAATGCGCTGACGCCCAGCACCACGAACCCGAGGTGCGCCACCGAGGCGTACGACATCACGCGGCGGAAATCCGGCTGCGCCAGCGCGGTGATCGAGCCGTACAGCACGGCCACGACGCCGAGGGACGCGAGCACCAGCCGCACCGTGGGGTGCATGCCGGCCGCCGGGAAGAGTGGGTAGGCGATGGCGATCAGGCCGTAGGTGCCGACCTTGATGCCGAGTGCCACCGCGGCGAGCGGTGGCCCTTCACCCTGCGCGTCCGGCAGCCAGGTGTGGAAGGGGACGAGCGCGCTCTTCACGAGGAAGGCGGTTGCGAAGGCGCCGAAGCACCAGAGCTGTGTCGTGACCGGCATCGGCCGCGATGCGGCCATCACGCGCAGCGCCTCGTAGGTGGTGCCGCCAGCCGCACCGGCCACCGTCACCACCGCCACCAGCATCAGCAGCGAGCCGAGCATGGTGTAGATGAAGAACGTCGTGCCGGCCGCGGGACCGCGCGCCGAGCCCCAGACGCCGATCAGGAAGTACAGCGGCACCAGCATCAGTTCCCAGCACAGGTAGAACAGCAGCAGGTCTGCGGCGAGGAAGATGCCGAGGATGCCGGCCGTCAGCAGCAGCACCAGGGCGTAATACGAGGCCGCGCGATGGGATACGCTCGTGTGATCCATCGCGATGACGGCCAGCGGCATCAGCAGCGCCGTGAGCAGGACCATCGGGAGCGAGACACCGTTCACCGCGAGCCGCAGCCGCGACCCGAACTCGTCGATCCACGGAAAGTCCACCTGCGCCAGCCCCTCCGGCACGGCGAACCAGAGCGCGACGGCCAGCACCGCTGTCACCAGCAGCAGGCCGATGGTGACGGAGCGCGCGAGCCCGGCGTGCGTGTCCGCCGCGCCGCGTGGCAGCAGCCAGACCAGCAGTGCCCCGAGCAGCGGGACGAGCAGCACCGCGGGCAGCAGCATGTCGGCGGCGGTGCTCACTGGCCGCCCCGCAGCGTGAAGGCGCCGAGCAGTGCGACGGCCCCGATCGCGATCGCCCACATGTAGCTGCCAGCGAAGCCCGCCTGCATGCGCGAGGCGACGCCGGAGACGAGCCGGAAGACCTGGGCGCTGCCCTGCACCAGTGCGCCGTTGATGACCCCGATGTCGAGGCCGCGCCAGAAGATGCGGCGCGCGGCCGCGACCGTCGGGCCGACCACGCCGCGCTCGATCGCGGTGTCCACGTAGTAATCGTTGGCCAGCACGAGCCCGATGCCGGTGTCGGCTGGCGACTCCGACTTTCGCACGAGTCCCGCCGGCTTGAGCACGGTCATGGCCACGCCGATGCCGGCCACCGCCACCGCGATGGCGATGCCGATGAGCAGGTACTCGGTCTGGTGCGACAGGCGGCCGGTGCCGGCGAGCAGCACCGACGACGAGCCGGACACCGGGGCGAGCCAGGCGTCGAGCAGCCCGGTGCGCCCGAGCGGCAGCACGTCGGGCAGCTGGAGCCAGCCGCCCACCAGCGTCAGCGCGCCCAGCACGACCAGCGGCCCACGGAGCAGCCAGGGTGAGTCATGCACCGCCGCCGCGACATCCTCACCGGAACGGAAGGTGCCGTGGAAGGCATAGCGCATCAGGCGCGTCATGTAGACGGCGGTGAGGAATGCGGTCACGAGCGCCACGCCGTACGCAAACCAGAGGACGACGGCACCGGGCACCGGCCCGAGCGATGACTCGGCCAGGGGGGACTCGATCGCACGCTCCGCCACAGCCGCGAGGATGGCATCCTTCGAGAAGAATCCGGCGAGGGGCGGGATCCCGGCGATGGCGAGTGTCGCGATCCACATCAGGGTGCCGGTGGCCGGCATGCGCTGCATCAGGCCACCCATGTTGCGCAGGTCCTGCGGGTCGTCGTGGCGATGCGTGGCGTGCAGGGCGTGGTGCATGGCGTGGATGACCGCGCCGGCCCCGAGGAAGAGCAGCGCCTTGAAGAAGGCGTGCGTCACCAGGTGGAACATGCCGGCCGTGTAGGCGCCCGCGCCCACGGCCACGAACATGTAGCCGAGCTGTGAGACGGTCGAATACGCCAGCACCTTCTTGATGTCCCACTGCTTCAGGCCGACGGTGGCCGCCCACAGCGCCGTGAGCGCACCGACGAGCACGATCACGAGGCAGGCCACCGGCGCGGCCGAGAACAGCGCGGCGTTCCGGACGATCAGGTAGATGCCCGCCGTCACCATCGTCGCGGCGTGGATGAGCGCCGAGACCGGCGTCGGTCCGGCCATCGCGTCCGGCAGCCAGACGTACAGCGGAAGCTGCGCGCTTTTCCCTGCGCAGCCGAGGAACATGAACAGGCAGATCGCGGTCGCGAGCGACGTCGAGAGCACGGCGTGCTGCTCGGTGATGACGCTGAAGTCGAGTGAGCCGATGTTCGTGAAGAGGAGGAACATCGCCACCAGCAGGCCGAAGTCGCCGATCCGGTTGACGACGAACGCCTTCTTGCCCGCGACGACGTTGGCGAGGTCACCGAACCAGAAGCCGATCAGGAGGTACGAGGCCAGGCCCACGCCCTCCCAGCCGATGAAGAGCACCGGCAGGCTCGCGCCCATCACGAGGATGAGCATGAAGCCGACGAAGAGGTTCAGGTACGCGAAGTAGCGGGCGAACCCGGCGTCATCGGCCATGTAGCCGATGCTGTAGATGTGGATCAGCGACCCGACGCCGGTGATGACGAACATCATCAGGAGGCTGAGCCGGTCGACCCGCAGCTCCCAGTTGACGTGCAGCGAGCCGGCCGCCATCCACTCGCCGAGCGAGGACGAGACGATACCCGGCGTGTCGGCCACCGCCGGCAGCAGCGCCGCCGTCAGGCCGAGCGCGGCCAGCATCACCCCCACACCGACGAGGCTCACGAGGGTCCTGCGGCCGGCCGGCACGTCCGGGCCGCCCCCGCCACGCCAGGCCGGCAGCAGCGAGAGCAGCCCGTTCACCGCGAAGCCGGTGAACGGCAGCGCGGGGATGAGCCAGACGAGTTGTGACGCGATGGAAGTGGACATGCGTGGGGAGTCGCTACCCTCTGAGCAGCCGAATGCGGCCGAGATCGACCGTGCGATAATGCCGGAACACGCTGATCACGATCGCCAGGCCGACTGCGGCCTCGGCCGCGGCAACGGTCATCACGAACAGCACGAAAACCTGGCCGGAGACGCCATGCAGGCGGGAGAGCGCGATGAACGACAGGTTCACCGCGTTGAGCATCAGCTCGACGCACATGAAGAGGATCAGCGCGTTGCGGCGGGTGAGCACGCCGAGCACGCCGATGCTGAACAGGAGCGCCGAGACGAACAGGGCCTCACGGATCATGGGCGCACCTCCGGGGCGATGCGGCCGCGCTTGGCCAGCACGACCGCGCCGACCACCGCCACCAGCAGCAGGACCGAGGTCACCTCGAACGCGACGAGGTTCTCGGTGAAGAGCGAGTCGGCGATGGCGGCCAGCGCGTCCGCGTCGACGGCCTGCAGGGGGCCGGTGGGCACGCCGGTCGCCCGCACCACGTACAGCAGCTCCGCAGCCAGCGCACCGCTGATCGCGGACGCGCCCACCGCCGCCGCCATGCCGCGTGCCTCCCGCGGGTCACCCTCGCCGAGGTTGAGCAGCATGACCACGAAGACGAAGACCACCATGATCGCGCCGGCGTAGACGAGCACCTGCGCTGCGCCGAGGAAGTGGGCGCCCAGCATCACGTACAGCGCGGCGAGCGCGAACATCACGTTGACCAGCCAGAGCGCCGCCACGACCGGGTTCCGGCGCGTCACCATGAAGAGCGCCGCGACCACGGCCATCGCCGAGAAGAACCAGAAATGGAAGGTGTAGAACGTGCCCATCATTCCCCTGCCGGGTCTGCGGGGTCCCACAACTCGCTCACCGGGTGCGTCTGCGCCGTCAGCCGCTCGAGGTCGTACACGAAGCCGTCACGCGTGTATTCCGCGTTCTCGTAGTGGCGACCCACATGGATCGCCTCCTCGGGACACACCTCCTGGCAGTAGCCGCAGAAGATGCAGCGGAACTCGTCGATCTCGAACACCAGCGGGAACCGGTTGCCCTGCTCGTCCTCGCCGGGCACGAGCTTGATGCAGTTGGCCGGGCAGACGGTCGGGCAGAGCCCGCACCCGACGCACTTCGCGCGACCGTCCTCGGTCGTGAGCATGCGATGCGTGCCCCGCCAGCGTCGCGAGAGCGCCTCGGTCTCCTCCGGGTACTGCGTCGTGACCTTGTGCGGGTCGACGAGGTGCCGGAAGGTGTGCGCCAGGCCGGAGAGCGTCGCGCGCACGTAGCTCACCTGCTCCACTGGCCGGTCCATGACCTTGACCTTGATCGCCATCAGTCCCCCGTCCCGGGTTCCGGCCGCATGTCCGCCGACAGCGTCGAGCCGGCGCGGTCGAGCATGCGCAGCCGCAGCATCTCGGTGGCGGTCATCTTGGCGGTGGTCGGGCTGAGCAGGCGACCGCGGTCGAACAGCACGAACACCGCCACCAGCACCACCACGTTCAGCACCAGCAGGATCCCCGTCTGCAGGGCGCCCGGCCGGATGCCCGCCGATTGCAGCCCGAGCAGCACGGAGGCGATCAGCACGATGTAGCCGAGGGCCAGCGGCAGCAGGAACCGCCAGCCCAGCGACATCAGCTGGTCGTAGCGGAAGCGCGGCAACGTCCAGCGGATCCACATGTAGAAGAACAGGAAGAAGCCGGCCTTGGTCGCGAACGACCCGAGCGTGAGGAGGGTCTTCAGCAGCGACGGGTCGCCGGTGTTGTCCCACGACGTGAACGGGATGTCCCAGCCACCGAAGAAGAGCGTCGCCATCAGGCCGCTGGTCGTGACCATGTTCGCGAACTCCGCGATGAAGAACATCGAGAACCGCATCGAGCTGTACTCGGTGTGATAGCCGGCCACCAGCTCACTCTCGGCCTCCGGGAGGTCGAACGGCAGGCGGTTCGTCTCGGCGAAGGCGGAGATCAGGAAGGTGAGGAAGGCCACCGAGAGGTTGAGCACGTTCCAGCCGCCGTTCGCCTGCTGGCGCACGATCGAGTCCATCGTCACGTTGCCGGCCAGCAGCAGCACCGGGATGATCGAGAGCCCCATCGAGATCTCGTACGAGATCATCTGGGCGCTGGAGCGGAGGCCACCGAGCAACGAGTACTTGTTGTTGGACGACCACCCCGCGAGGGTGATCCCGAACACACCGAGCGAGGCGATCGCGAGCGTGAACACGAACCCCACCTGGAGGTCGGCGATCGCGAGCGAGACGACCCCCCACGGCGTCGGCAGCGGCGAGGCGAAGGGAATCACCGCCCAGCTCACCATCGCGGTGCAGAATGCGATCGCCGGTGCGAGCGTGAAGATGATGCTGTTGCCGGCACCCGGCGACAGCTCCTCCTTCATGAAGTTCTTCACCCCGTCGGCCACCGGCTGCAGCAGGCCACCCGGGCCGGCCCGGTTGGGGCCGTGACGATCCTGGATCCACGCGCTGATCTTGCGCTCGGCGAGGGTCAGCAGCGCCACGGTCACGAGGTACACCCCGAAGAACGCGAGCACCTTGATCGCCGACGCGATGGCGAATGCGGTGCTGTTGTCCTCGATCGGTGTCATGAGCAAAGGGCCCATCAGGTCGTCGCCTCCGCGGGCAGCGTCACGTCCGCGCCCTGCAGCCCGAGGCCACGGTAGGAGAGACCGGCGAACGCCGGCACGGCGGCCGCCAGGCTCGCGAAGACGTCAGCGGCCAGCGGCGGGTAGGCGCCGGCACCCAGCGCCTCGGCCAGCGCGCCGAGCACGCGGTAGGTGGGACGGGCCTGCACCGGGGGCGCCTTCGCCTGGAGGAACCGCTGCACGCGGCCGCGGAGGTTGGTGAAGGTGCCATCCTCCTCCGCGACGTTGCACACCGGGAGCGCGACGATGGTGGCGCCAGCGAGGGTGGCATCGAGGACGGTGCCCACCACGATCACCCGGACCCCCGCCGGCACGGACGCGACGGCGGCGTCGGCGACGATCACCAGGTCGTTGGCCCCGAGCCCGGCCATCGGCGACGAGACGTCGGTGAAGCCGAGCAGCTCGGCCCCCGTGTGGTTCGGTGCGCGCTCGGCGCGCAGGGCAAGATCCGTCACGCCCGGCAGCGGAGCCTCCGGGCCGCGGGGCACCGTCATCACCAGCGAGGCGCCGACGTGCGCGCCGATGCGCTGCAGCAGGAAGAGCGCCTCGTTCGGGAGTGCCGGTGACGCCAGCACGGTGACGCGACCAGCCGATGCGATCTCCGACGCGGCGGCGGTGAGCGCCGCATCCCACGTCGCCAGCGCCAGCCCCTGCCCGTCACTCACCATCGGCACCTCGAGCCGGTCGCGCCGGTTCATCCACCGGTAGTGCATCCGGCCGACCTCACAGGCGAAGTGCTGGTTCACGGCCGCGTTGGGCCGCGGGCGGATGCGCACCACGACCCCGTCGCGCGTCTCGACCATCACGTTGCACCCCTGCGAGCACCCCGTGCAGATCGACGCGGCGCGATCCAGCTCCCAGGCACGCGCCTTGTTCAGGAAGTCCTTCGAGAGGAGCGCGCCCACCGGGCAGAGGTCGACGACGTTGGACGCCCACGGGCTGGTGAGGTCCTGGCCCTCGAACTTGCCGATGTAGGCGCGGTCGCCGCGCTCCGCCACGCAGAGCACCGGGTCCTGCGCCACCACGTCCATGAACCGCACGCAGCGCGTGCAGAGGATGCAGCGGTTCGGGACGTACACCACGTCTCCCCCGAAGTCCTCCATCGGGTTGAAGCGCTTCGGCTCCATGTACCGCGAGTCCTTCCGGCCTTCCGCGAACGTGTAGTCCTGCAGCTCACACTCACCCGCCTGGTCGCAGATCGGGCAGTCGAGCGGGTGGTTGATGAGCAGGAACTCGAGCACGCCCTTGCGGGCCTCGCGCGCCTTCTCCGAGTGCACGTGCACCACCTGCCCCTCACCGACCGTGGTGGCGCAGGCCGGCGCGAGCTTCGGGAACTTCTCCACCTCCACGAGGCACATGCGGCAGACGCCGGCCACGGGCAGCGACGGGTGGTAGCAGTAGTGCGGCACCAGCACGCCGACCGTCTTCGCCGCCTCGAGCAGGCTCGTGCCCGGTGCGACGATCACCTCGCGGCCCTCGATCGTGAGGGTCACCATGCCCGGATTCGCGGGCGCTGCGGGGGCCGTCACCTCAGGCCGCCGCGGGCGAGAAGCCCGGGATCATCACGCTCGACCGGTTCTTCGGGATCTTCGCCTCGAACTCGTGGCGGAACTTCTTCAACCCGCTCACCACCGGGGTCGCGCACGAGTCGCTGAGCACGCAGATCGTCTTCCCCGACATGTTGTCCGCGATTTCCAGCAGCGTGTCCAGGTCCTGCATCGTGCCCTGCCCGTCGCGGATCCGCTCGAGAATGCGGGTGGTCCAGGCCGTGCCCTCGCGGCACTGCGAGCACTGCGCGCAGGACTCATGGGCGTAGAAGCGGGCCAGGCGCGCGATCTGGCGCACCATGTCCTGCGAGTCGTCGAAGCAGATCACGCCGCCGGAGCCGAGCAGCGAGCCGGCGGCCTGGATGCCCTCGTAGTCCATCACCGCCCCCTCGCACTCCTCGGGGGTGAGGATCGGCACCGAGGAGCCGCCGGGGATGATCGCCTTGAAACGGCGTCCGGCGGGCGGGCCGCCGCAGAGGTCCCAGAGGAACTCCTTCATCGGGAAGCCCATGCCGACTTCGTAGTTGCCCGGCTTCGCCACGTTGCCACAGACCGAGAAGAGCTTGGTGCCGGTGCTCTTCGGGTTCGCGGGGGACGAGAGCGACTTGTACCAGTCGGCGCCGTGGCGCAGCACGTGCTGCGCGGCGCTGACCGTCTCCACGTTGTTGATCGTGGTCGGCTGCGCGAACAGGCCGGCCACGGCCGGGAACGGCGGCTTGATGCGCGGGTTCCCGCGCCGCCCCTCGAGCGAGTTCATGAGCGCGGTCTCCTCGCCGCAGATGTACGCGCCGGCACCCTTGTGCACGTGCACGTCCACCCGCTTGCCGCTGCCCATCGCATTCGCGCCGAGGATGCCGGCGGCGTACGCCTCCTTCACCGCCTCACGCACCCGGTGGATCGGCTCGGTGTACTCGCCACGGATGTAGATGTACGCCGTCTCCGCGTAGATCGCGTGGGCAGCGATGGCCGCACCTTCCACGAGCTGGTGCGGGGTCCAGCGCATGATCTCACGATCCTTGAACGTGCCCGGCTCCGACTCGTCACCGTTGATGGTGAGGTAGTGCGTCTTGCCGTCGGGCTTCATGAAGCTCCACTTCACGCCGGTCGGGAAGCCGGCGCCGCCGCGCCCGCGGAGCCCGGAGTCCTTCACGACGTTCTGCACGTCGACGGGATCGGTGGCCAGGGCCTGGCGCAGCACCTCGTAGCCGCCGCGCTTCTGCCAGCCGGCCAGGGTGCGCGCCTCGGCGTCGCCGAAGTACCGCGAGATCACCGGCGTCTCGCGCGGGTGTGCCGGATGCGGATAGCCCATCAGTCGAGCCCCGCGACGAGGTCCTTCACGCTGTCCACCGAGACGCACTCCACGAGCGCGTCATTGATCATCACGGGTGTCGCGAAGCCGCAGGCGCCGAGGCACTCCACCTCGATCACCGTGAACCGGCCGTCGGGCGACGTCACGCCCAGTTCCCCGCACTTCGTCTCCCGCAGGAAGGCATGCACCACGTCCTCGGCGCCGCACACGTTGCAGGGCGTGGTGGTGCAGACCTGCACGAAGTGCCGGCCCACCGGGTGCTGGTGGTACATCGTGTAGAACGACACCACGCCCTTGACGTACGCCGGCGTGAGGTCGAGCACGGCGGCCACCTCGGCCATCCCCTCCGGACTCACCCAGCCCCGGTCCTCCTGCAGCATCCAGAGTGCCGGCAGCAGCGCCGCCATCTTGGTGGGGTAGCGCGTGAGCAGCTCGTCGAGCTCGGCCCGGCGCGCCCCGGTGAACACCGGCACATGCGCGGTGTGGGCATCGTGCCCGTCCGGTGCCATCGCGTGGAGGCTCATCGGTCGATCTCCCCCATCACGATGTCGATGCTGGCATTGATCGCGATCACGTCGGACAACAGGTGTCCCTCGGCCATCTTCGAGATGGCGGACAGGTTGACGAAGGCCGGTGGCCGGATGCGCCAGCGGACCGGCTTCGAGGTGCCGTCGCTGACGAGGTAGTACCCCTTCTCGCCCTTCGGGCTCTCGGTCGGCACGTAGCACTCGCCCACCGGCGGGCGTGGCCCCTCCATCACCAGCTTGAAGTGATGGATCATGGACTCCATCTCGCTCGTCGCCTTGCTCTTGGCGGGTAGGATCACGCGCGGGTCATCGATGTTCAGCGGGCCGTCGGGCAGCCGCTCGAGCGCCTGCTCGATGATCCGCACGCTCTGCCGCATCTCCTCGAGGCGCACGAGGTAGCGGTCGTACACGTCGCCGCGCGAGCCGACGACGATGTCCCAGTCGTAGGTGTCGTAGTCGAGGTACGGGAAGTCCTTCCGCACGTCGTAGGCGACGCCGGAGGCGCGCAGCATCGGGCCGGAGAGCCCGTAGTTGATGGCCTCGGGCGCGGTCATGACCCCGAGGCCCACCGTGCGCCCGACCCAGATGCCGTTGCGCGTGAGCATCCGGTCGGTCTCGTCGAGCGTCTTCGGCAGCGAGCGCAGGAACCCCTTCAGCCCGTCCACCCAGCCCGGCGGGAGGTCGGCGGCCATGCCCCCGATCCGCGACGCACTGGTGGTGAGCCGCGCCCCCACCCAGCTCTCGAACAGGTTGTAGACCGTCTCGCGCTCCTGGAAGGTCCACAGGAACGGCGTGAACGCGCCGAGGTCCACCGCGGTGGTGCCCAGCCAGACCAGGTGCGAGATGATGCGCGAGAGCTCCATCGCAATCACGCGCAGCACGGTGCACCGCGGCGTGATCTCGATGCCGAACAACCGCTCCGCGCCGAGCGCGTAGGCGATGTTGTTTCCCATCGAGTTGAGGTAGTCCTCGCGATCGGTCCACGGGATGATCTGGTTGTACTGGCGATACTCGCCGATCTTCTCGAAGCCGCAGTGGAGATAGCCGATGTGCGGCACGCAGCGGATCACCGTCTCGCCATCCAGCTCGAGCACGAGGCGCAGCACGCCGTGCGTGGCCGGGTGCTGCGGGCCGATGTTGATCAGCATCCGCTCGCTGCCCATGTCGGGCTCGAATCCCGGCTCCAGGTCGCGCGGCACGACGTGACCGGCGGCATCCGCCGTCAGCGGTGCCCGTCGCAGCACACCGTCCGCCCCGAGCACCGGCGTCGCCAGCTCCACGTCCACCGTGCGGGTGGTGGTCGTCATGCCCCCACCTCGTCATGCTCGGCCAGCAGCCGCGCCCGCATGTCCGCCGGCAGCTCGTGGAAGGCGTCCGCCACCGTCAGCTCCTCCATCGAGTAGCGCGCCTCGGGGTTCGCCGCCAGCGCCTGCGACAGCTGCTCCGAACGGCTGAAGCGACCCCGCAGCGGGAAGTCCTTCCGCAGCGGGTAGCCCTCGGCGTACGACTCCCAGAGCAGGATGCGGCGGAGGTCGGAATGGCCGGCGAACCGGATGCCGAACATGTCCCACACCTCGCGCTCGAGCCAGTTGGCGGACTTGTACACCGGCTCGATGCTCGGCACCTCCAGGTCGGCGCCGTCGGGCAGGGCCGCCTTGAGCCGCAGGAACCGGCGATACGGGAGCGAGCGCACGTGCCACACCATCTCGAGCGGGCGGCCGGCGTCGCGATGCTCCACCGCGGTCACGTCCACCAGGTAGTCATACTGCTGCGTGGGGTCGTCGCGGAGCCAGAGCACGATCTCGCGGATGCGCGCCGGCTCGACCCACACGGTGGTCTCGCCCCACATGACCTCATGGCGGCCGATGGCGCCGCCGAAGCGCGCGCGGAGGGCCTCCACCGAGGGGTTGGCGTCGCCACCGCGGTGCGGCAGCCCGCGCGGGGTGACGGGATCCGGCGTGCCGGACGGGAGGGCGGCGCCCGGAAGCACCGTCATGGTGCCGACCGGGTCTGGTGCACGGAGTTGCCGAAGGGTTCGGACAGCTCGTCGATGCGCGCCGGCGGGATGTAGAGCTTGGAGGTGGGGTCGATGGTGATCTCGTCGTACTGCGCCTGGTCCGAGATCGAGCGGTTCCGCATGACCTTGTCCTGCAGCATCAGCACGCCGTACATGAGCGCCTCGGGCCGCGGCGGGCAGCCCGGGACGTACACGTCCACCGGGATGATCGTGTCGATGCCCTGCACCACCGCGTAGTTGTCGAACATGCCCCCGCTGGACGCGCAGGCGCCCATCGAGATCACCCACTTCGGCTGCGGCATCTGCTCGTAGATGCGTCGGATCACGGGCGCCAGCTTGTACGGCACGCGTCCGGCGCAGATGAGCACGTCGGCCTGGCGCGGCGAGAAGCTCAGGCGCTCCATCCCGAACCGCGCGAGGTCGAAGCGGCTGGCCGCCGTCGCCATGAACTCGATGGCGCAGCAGGCGGTGCCGAACGGCATCGGCCAGAGGGAATTCGCGCGCGACCAGTTCACCAGGAACTCGAGCCGCGTCGTGATCCAGCCCTCCTGCGACGGCGGATCGTACGACACGCGCGCGCCGGCGGATGCCGGTGTCAATCCCATTGCAGTGCTCCCTTGCGCCACACGTAGGCCAGGCCCACGGCGAAGATCGCCATGAACACGAGCATCTCACCGAGCCCGAAGAAACTGGTCGCGCCGGTGCACATCCCGTCCACCAGGGCCGTGCTGCAGGAGAGGCGGCGGAAGGCGGTGCCCCACGGAATGAGGAAGACCGTCTCGATGTCGAAGACGATGAAGAGCATCGCCACGAGGTAGAACTTGACCGAGAAGCGCTCCCGGGCGTCGCCGATGACCGGGATGCCGGATTCGTAGGCCTCCGACTTCACGAGGCTCGGTCGCCGGCGCATGGCCCAGTGTGACAAACCGATGATCACGGCCGCGTTCAGCAGAACGAAACCGATCAACATCAGGATAGGCAGGTACGCTTGGAGCCCCATTCGTGGTCGAAAGCTCGTGAAAAAATTCACTAACCGGTCACGGGCAAGGTAGCCGTCAACGGGACGTACTTCAACGCTCGCCAGAGCCCGTCGCAGCCGCCGCCGGCACCCCCTGCGGACCGGCCCGATGCGGAGGGAGTGTCGGACGGTGGCATGCCGGACCCAGCCCCGCTACGTTCCCGCGCCATGGCCATCATGAACGACGCGTGGATCCGCCGCATGGCGCTCGACCACGGGATGATCGAACCCTATGAGGACCGACAGGTCCGAGAGGGTGTCATCAGCTACGGAGTGTCCTCGTACGGCTACGACATGCGTGTCGCCCGCGAGTTCAAGATCTTCACCAACGTCCTGAGTTCCATCGTGGACCCCAAGGACTTCGACCCGAAGAGCTTCGTGGAGTTCGAGGGGGACCATTGCATCGTCCCCCCCAACAGCTTCGCCCTCGCCCGGTCTGTGGAATATTTCCGCATTCCGCGGGACATCCTCACGATCTGCGTAGGCAAGTCCACCTACGCCCGGTGCGGGATCATCACCAACGTCACCCCGTTCGAGCCGGAATGGGAAGGTTTCGTGACTTTGGAGATTTCCAACACCACGCCGCTGCCGGCCAAGATCTACGCCAATGAGGGGATCGCCCAGGTGCTGTTCCTGCAGGGCAACGCCCCGCCGGATGTGAGCTACCGGGACAAGCGCGGGAAGTACCAGGCCCAGGTCGGCATCACGTTGCCGAAGCTCTAGGACGCAGGGCCGGAACGCTGCGGGGCCCGGCACCAGTTCCTCGGTGCCGGGCCCCGCGCGTGTCCTGTCCTGTCGAACTCAGCCGTTGCCGCTCGACCCCGACATCTCCGGCTTCCTGGTGGCCATCGCCACGATGTAGTCCCGGTTCATCTGCGCGATCACGTCGATCGAGATCTGCTTCGGGCACGCCTCCTGGCACTCCCCGTAGAGGGTGCAGTGCCCGAAGTGCTCCGAATCCATCTGCGCCACCATGGCCTCGACGCGCTTGTAGCGCTCGGGCTGCCCCTGCGGCAGGCGCCCGAGGTGGGCGACCTTGGCCGCCGTGAACAGCGAGGCCGAGCCGTTCGGGCAGGCGGCCACGCAGGCGCCGCACCCGATGCAGGCCGCGGCATC
This sequence comes from Gemmatimonadaceae bacterium, assembly GCA_020851035.1. Taxonomy (NCBI): domain Bacteria; kingdom Pseudomonadati; phylum Gemmatimonadota; class Gemmatimonadia; order Gemmatimonadales; family Gemmatimonadaceae; species Gemmatimonadaceae bacterium. The sequence continues at coordinate 21,337 of JADZDM010000004.1, forward strand.
CATGGCGGCATCGGAGTCGGTCTTCGCCACCAGGATCTCGTTGGCATCACGCGCGCCGCCGGTCGGGGCGCTGATGTACCCGCCGGCCTGGATGATCCGGTCGAACGCCGCCCGGTCGGTGATCAGGTCCTTGAGCACCGGGAACGCCGCCGAGCGCCACGGCTCGATGGTGATCTCCTGGCCATCGGTGAACGTGCGCATGTGCACCTGGCAGGTCGCCGCCCCCTTCACCGGGCCGTGTGCGACGCCGTCGATCATCATGCTGCAGCTCCCGCAGATCCCCTCGCGGCAGTCGTGCGCGAACGCGATCGGCTCCTTCCCGGATTCCTCGAGGTGGTCGTTCACGATGTCGATCATCTCGAGGAACGACGCATCCGACGGGATGTCGGTGGCCTGGTAGGTCTCGAGCCGTCCGGCGCTCGTCGGGCTGGCCTGTCGCCACACCTTCAACGTGAACTTCATCACTTGTAGCTCCGCTGGCTGAGCTGCACGTTCTCGAACGTGAGGGGTTCCACGAGCCGCGTCGGCGCGGCGGACTCGCCGTTGTACTGCCACGCGGCCACGTGCGCGAACTGGTCGTCGTTGCGCAGCGCCTCGCCGTCGGGCGTCTGGTACTCGGTGCGGAAGTGGCCGCCGCAGCTCTCCTCGCGCTCGAGGGCATCGCGGCACATCAGTTCCCCCAGCTCGAGGAAGTCGGCGACGCGGTTGGCCTTCTCCAGCGCCTGGTTGAGGTCCGCGTCACTGCCCGGCACGTTGAGGTTGCGCCAGAACTCCTCCTTCAGCGCCCCGATGTCCTGGATGGCCGAGGTGAGCGACGCGGTGTTGCGCGCCATGCCGCACTTCTCCCACATGATCTTGCCGAGGTCGCGGTGGAAGCTGTCGGTCGCGCGCTTCCCCTTGATCCCGACGAGCTGCTTCATCCGGGCGTTCGACGCCGCCTCGGCCGCCTTCACCTCCGGATGGTCGGCCGTCACCGGCGCGAGCTTCGCCTGTGCCAGGTAGTCGCCGATGGTCACCGGGATCACGAAGTACCCGTCGGCCAGGCCCTGCATCAGCGCACTGGCGCCGAGGCGGTTGGCGCCGTGGTCGGAGAAGTTCGCCTCGCCCAGCACGTGCAGGCCGGGAATGGTGCTCATCAGGTTGTAGTCCACCCAGGTGCCGCCCATCGTGTAGTGCACGGCCGGGTAGATGCGCATCGGCTGCTTGTACGGGTTCTCGTCCGTGATGCGCTCGTACATCTCGAACAGGTTGCCGTACCGCTCGCGGATCGCGTGCTCGCCCAGCCGCGTGATCGAGTCGGCGAAGTCGAGGTAGACGCCGAGGCCGGTGTCACCGACGCCGCGGCCCTCGTCGCAGACCTCCTTCGCGGCGCGGCTGGCGATGTCACGCGGCGCCAGGTTGCCGAAGCTCGGGTACTTGCGCTCGAGGTAGTAGTCGCGCTCGGACTCGGGGATGTCGCGCGGGTTGCGCGTGTCGCCCTTCCTGACCGGTGCCCAGCAGCGACCGTCGTTGCGCAGCGACTCCGACATCAGCGTGAGCTTCGACTGGTGGTCGCCGGCCTGCGGGATGCACGTGGGGTGGATCTGCGTGAAGCAGGGGTTGGCGAACGCCGCGCCGCGCTTGTAGGCGCGCCAGGTGGCCGTCACGTTCGACTGCTTCGCGTTCGTCGAGAGGAAGAACACGTTGCCGTAGCCGCCGGTCGCGAGCACCACCGCATCGGCGAGGTGCGACGAGATCTTCCCCGTGCGCAGGTCGCGCGCGACGATGCCGCGGGCGACGCCGTCGACGACGATGAGGTCCACCATCTCCGTCAGCGTGTGCATGGTGACGGCGCCCTTCCCGACCTGCTTCTCGAGTGCCTGGTAGGCGCCGAGCAGGAGCTGCTGGCCTGTCTGCCCGCGGGCGTAGAAGGTGCGGCTCACCTGCGCGCCCCCGAACGAGCGGTTGGTCAGCAGGCCGCCGTACTCCCGCGCGAATGGCACGCCCTGCGCCACGCACTGGTCGATGATGTTCACCGAGCACTGGGCGAGGCGGTAGACGTTCGCCTCACGGGCGCGGAAGTCGCCGCCCTTGATCGTGTCGTAGAAGAGCCGGCGGATGGAGTCGCCGTCGTTCTGGTAGTTCTTGGCCGCGTTGATGCCGCCCTGCGCCGCGATCGAGTGCGCGCGCCGCGGCGAGTCGTGGTACACGAAGCACGACACCTGGTAGCCGAGCTCCGACATCGTGGCCGAGGCCGACGCGCCGGCCAGCCCCGCGCCCACCACGATCACGTGGTACTTCCGCTTGTTGGCCGGGTTCACGAGCTTCATGCCGAAGCGGTGCGCATCCCACTTCTGCTCGAGTGGACCCGACGGGATCTTGGACTTCAGTTCCATATGCTGTGCGCCCGACTACTGGAGTACGCCGAGAAGGAAGGCCAGCGGAATTGCCGCGAAGCCGCAAGTGATCACCACCGCCAGCACCACCGGCAGGTACCGCTTCAGCGGTGCGGCGCTCGGCCGGGCCAGGCCCAGCGTGCGCATCGAGCTCCAGGCGCCGTGGTACAGGTGCATGCCCAGTGCGAGCATCGCCACGAGGTAGAACACGGCCACCCACTTCACCGCGAAGCCGGTTACGAGGTTCCGGTAGACCTGCCCCTCGACGAAGTCGGGATGGACGCTGCCGACGGTGAAGTGCAGGATGTGGAAGACGATGAAGACGAGCAGCAGCACGCCGCCGTACCGCAGCGTCCGCGAGGCCAGCGTGCTCACCTGCGGCTGGCGCGCGGCGTAGTCCACCGGGCGCGCGGCGCGGGAGATCATCGTGAGCTGCCAGGCCGCCGTCACGTGCAGCACCACCGCCGCGATGAGCACCACGCGCGCCAGCAGCACCACCTCGTGCAGCGGGCCATGCAGCAGCGCGCCGTACGCGTCGAGCTTCTCTGCCCCCGAGAAGGCCTGCAGGTTGCCGACCATGTGGCCGAGCACGAAGCCGAGACCGATCAGCCCCGTCGCGCCCATCACCACCTTCTTGCCGATGGTGGAGCGCCAGAACGTCAACACCGTGTTCATCGAGCCGTGTGCTCCGGTACTGGGTCAGGATGGTCGAACGGCGGGCCGGCACCTCGCGCCGGCCCGCCGTCCGCGGAATGCTCAGATCGTGAGCGCGGCCATCGGTTCGCGGACAGCCTGCGCGCTCTTCTCCAGCGCGGCACGCTCGTCCGACGTGAGCTCCACCTCGATGACCTTCTCCAGTCCCGCGCGCCCGAGCTTGCACGGCACGCCTAGGTACAGTCCCGACATCCCGTACTCGCCGTCCAGCCAGGCGGCGCAGGGCAGGATACGCTTCTGGTCGTTCACGATCGCCTCGACCATCTGCACCGCACCCGCCGAGGGTGCGTAGTACGCCGAGCCGGTCTTGAGGTACTTCACGATCTCCGCACCACCGTCGCGCGTGCGCTGCACGATCGCGTCCAGCGTCGGCTTGTCCAGCAGCTGCGTCACCGGGATGCCGCTCACCGACGTGTAGCTCACCAGCGGCACCATCGTGTCGCCGTGGCCGCCCAGCACCATCGCGCGAATGTCCTTCACCGACACGTCCATCGCCATCGCGAGGAAGGCACAGTAGCGCGCCGTGTCCAGCACCCCCGCCATGCCGATCACCCGCTCGCGCGGGAACCCGGTCACTTCCTTCGCGACGTAGCACATCACGTCGAGCGGGTTCGACACCACGATCACGATCGCGCCGGGCGAGGTCGCCTTCACCTGCGTGCAGACCGCCTTCATGATGCCGGCGTTCGTGTTCACAAGGTCATCCCGCGACATACCCGGCTTGCGCGGGATGCCGGCGGTGATCACCACGATGTCGCTGCCGGCCGACTCCTCGTAGCCGTTGGTGCCGATCACGCGGGCGTCGAAGCCCTCGATCGGCGCGCTCTGGTACTGGTCCAGTCCCTTGCCCTGCGGCACGCCCTCGGCCACGTCCACCATCACCACCTGACGGGCCAGTTCCTTCTCGGCGATGCGCTGTGCGGCCGTGGCGCCGACGTTGCCAGCGCCCACGACCGTGATCTTGTTCACCATATGCGTTAGTCGACCTTGGAGGTATGCGGCGAGCGCACCGGCGGGCCGGCGCGGGGTAACCATCGCTAGCGAGTATCGACGGAAACCTAGACAACCACACCGCAGGCGACAACGACGGACGCGTCGCGATCAGCCGCCGACCTGGCTGAGTGCCCGCAGTCCGCCCACCTGCATCTGCAGCAGCGCATGCTCCTTCGGCTTCCCCGCGAGTGCCTCGCGGAACAGGGGCTCCAGCGGGGCGCCCGCGCGCAGCGGCTCCCGCAGCGCCACCTCATGGTCCCCGAAGAGGCAGGTGCGGAGCCGCCCGTCCGCCGTCAGGCGCACCCGGTTGCAGGTGCCGCAGTAGGTGTGCGTCATCGGCGTGATCACGCCCACCGTGCCGGCCGCCCCCGCCAGCCGGTGATAGGCGGCCGGCCCGTTCCCGCGCACGGGCCCGGTATCCGGCTGCAGCGCGCCCAGCGCCGCGATCCGGTCCAGGATCTCGGCCGCAGGCACCACGTGCGCCCAGGTCAGCTCGCGCATGTCGCCCACCGGCATCAGCTCGATGAAGCGCACGTGCCACGGATGGTCCAGGGTGAGTCGCGCGAAATCCAGCACCTCGTCGTCGTTCACCCCGCGCATCACCACCACGTTCACCTTGATCGGTGCCAGCCCCGCGCGCTCCGCGGCCAGCAGCGACTGCACGGGATCGAACGCCAGGTCCCGTCGCGCGATCGCCGTGATCCGCGCCGGACGCAGGCTGTCGGCACTCATGTTGAGGCGATCGAGGCCGGCATCACGCAGGGCCCCGGCCAGCTCGGGGAGCCGCACACCGTTGGTGGAGAGTGCGATGTCCTCCACCTCGGGCACGTCACGCAGCAAACGCACCAGCGACGCGAGCTGGGGGCGGATCGTCGGCTCACCGCCGGTCAGCCGGATGCGCCGCAGGCCGAGCGGCGCCAGCTGGCGCACCACCGCCGTGATCTCCTCGTAGGAGAGGATGTCCTGCTTCGGCAGCCACGCCAGCCCGTCGACCGGCATGCAGTACGTGCACCGGAAGTTGCACCGATCGGTGACGGAGATGCGCAGGTACTCGATGCCCCGCCCGAACTGGTCGCGCAGCGTGACCTGCGTCACCGTGCCACCCCATCGGTGACGGCCGACGCCGCCGTCGGGTCCACCCACCGCCGGTCACCGTCCACGTAGTGCTCACGCTTCCAGATCGGCACGCGCACCTTCAGCGCCTCGATCACGAAGCGCTGCGCCTCGAGCGCCGGTGCACGACGCGCATGGGCGACGGCGATCGCGACGCTCACGTCGGTGAGGCCAAGGGTGCCGACGCGGTGCTCGACCGCGATGCGCACGCCGGGAAAGCGCCCGGCCGCCTCACCCGCGATGCGCGCGAGTTCATCCTGCGCCATCGCGGTGTAGGCGCTGTACTCGATGCCCGTCACGGCGCAACCGTCGTTCACGTCGCGCACGGTGCCGAGGAACAGCGTGGTGGCCCCGGTGGCCGCAGTGGTCACCTCGGCCAGCAGCTCCGCGGCGCGGATCGGCGCCGTGACGATGGCCGTGCGGATCACCCGCCGGCCACCGGTGGAATGAGTGCGATCTCCTGGCCGGCGTGCACAGGGACGGCCCCCGGGACGTAGCGCCGGTCGACGGCCACGAGCGGACGCGACGGCAGGCTCGCCCCCCCAGGCAGTGCGCGCAACGCCGCGACGACGTCCTCGACCGTGGCGGGCTCAGCGACCGAGATGGTCACAGCGCTGCCACCGAAGGCATCGGCATACGAGGCGAAGAGCAGGACCTGCAGCTGGGTCATGGTTCGGACGAGGGAGAGACGGTCGGGGAAGATAGCGCGCGAGATCGCGGATCGTTCCGTCTCCGGCATCGCGGCGCCGCGCGCGTCGCCCGAAAAGAGAACGCGGGGCACCGGACCCGGTACCCCGCGCAGTGTCCGCGTCGCCTATCTGCAAGCGACATCAGGACTTAATCGTCGTAGTCGTCGTCGTCCTCGGCGAACCCGCCTTCCGGCACTTCCTCACCGGCGACCATCGCGCGCAGTTCCTTCGACGGCTTGAACACCGGGACCGGGCGCGCCGAGACCTCGACCGGTTCACCCGTGCGCGGATTACGCGCCATCCGCGTCTTCCGCTGGCGGATCTTGAAGGTGCCGAATCCGCGAACCTCGATGTTCTTCTGGTCCTTCATTGCGTCCTTGATGGCGTCGAGGAATGCATCCACGACCCGCGCGCAATCCTTCTTGGAAATCAGCGGTCCGGCCGTGCGAGAAATCTGCTCGGTGACCCGCTCCACCAGATCGGCTTTCGTCATGGACGCCCTCAAGGAGTCAACTCCCGGTTGGCACCGGGCTCGGGCGCGAAGCTAGCGACGTAGAGCGTTGTCAGTCAAGAGGTTGGCTCTGCTCAGGCAGGCTTCCGGAGGCTCGCCATGAACTCGTGGAACACCGGCCGGGCATCGTGCGGACCCGGCGCCGCCTCCGGATGGTACTGCACGGAGAAGACCGGCAGCGAGCGGTGGCGCAGCCCTTCGATCGAGCCATCGTTCAGGTTGACGTGCGTCACCTGGAGGTCCGTGGACCCCGTGACCTGGGTCGCGTCGCCCGAGACCGCGAATCCGTGGTTCTGGGCCGTGATCAGGACCCGGCCCGTGGCGAGTTCCTTGACCGGCTGGTTTCCGCCACGGTGGCCGAACGGCATCTTCTCGGTCCGCCCGCCGAAGGTGAGCCCGATGAGCTGGTGCCCCAGGCAGATGCCGAACACCGGTGTACCGGCCTCCGCCACACCACGGATCATGGCGGGGGCGTAGTCGATGGCGGCCGGGTCGCCCGGGCCGTTCGAGATGAAGACCCCGTCCGGCTTGTGGGCAAGGATCTCGCTGGCGGTGGTGCTGCCCGGCACGACGGTCACCTTGCAGCCTTCCTCGGCGAAGAGCCGGAGCATGTTGTCCTTGATGCCGAAATCGACCGCCACGATGTGGTGCGCGGTGCGCTCGGCGCCGTAGACGAAGCTCTCCGACCGCGCGGCGCCCGAGGCCAGGTCGGCCCCTTCCATGCGCGGGGCGGCGGCGAGCAGGTCGCGCGCCTCGGCACTGGGATCCGTGCCCGCGCAGAGCACGCCCATCATGACGCCGGCGCTCCGGAGGTGGCGCGTGAGACGGCGGGTGTCCACCTCCTGCAGCGCCGGCACACCGGCCGCGGCCAGCCACGACGGCAGGTCACCGGTGGCGCGCCAGCTCGAGTAGGTCTTCGACATCTCACGGACGATGACGCCGGAGACCTGCACGTTGCCGCTCTCCGGATCCTCGGTGTTGATGCCGTAGTTCCCGATCTCGGGCGACGTCATGACGACGATCTGGCCGCGATACGAGGGGTCGGTGAAGACCTCCTGGTAGCCGGTCATGTTGGTCGTGAAGACCACCTCGGCCACCGTCGGCGGCGTCCCGGCATTGATGAGCCCCTCAAACGTCGAACCGTCCTCGAGGAGCAATACCCCGGGGACGGTCTCGAGCGCGAGCGGCAGCGGCGTGCCGATCACGGCTTGGCGGGCGCCGGCGAGGCCGGTGCCGGCGCCTGTCCGGCGGGGGCTGCGGGGCTGAGGGGGAGCGCGGAAGCGCCGCCCTTCGGGGTGCCACCCGCCGCCGGGGCGGTGGCGGGCGCGGCCGGTGCCGGCGCCGTGAAGGCGTTGTCGAGCACCGACTTCGGCGCGCGCTGGCGGGTGGTCATGAGCTGCAGCACCAGCGCCAGGAACATGAACGCGCCGCCGCCCCACCAGCTGATCTTCGTCAGCAGGTTGCCTGCCTGCCGGGTCCCGATGACGGCGTCGGCCGACGAGGTCGCGCCGCCGAAATTGGCAGCCATACCGCCTCCCTTGCCGGACTGGAGCAGGATGACGGCGATCAGCACGAGGCTGATCAGGATCAGGATGGCGAGGAGGAACGTGTACATCGGCTGGGCTGGGTCGGGGACGTCTCTGGACTAGCCGTGAAAGGAAGCGAATCCCGGCGTGCGAATCAAGCGCGGACGATGGCGTTCCAGCCGTCGGCGTCGAGGCTGGCACCGCCCACCAGGACCCCATCCACGTCCGGGGCGGCGAGGAGGGTGGTGGCATTGCCACGGTTGACGCTGCCGCCGTAGAGGATCGGGATCCCGTTCGCGCGCTCGCCGATGGCGGTCTTGAGGGCCGCCACGATGGCGCCGTGGACGGCGCTGGCATCCTCCGGCGTCGCGGTGCGACCGGTCCCGATGGCCCAGACGGGCTCGTAGGCGAACAGCATCGAGGCGACCTGCCCCTCCTCGACGCCGTCGATGCCGGCCCGGAGCTGCCGGAGCACGGTCGCCTCGGTGTTGCCGGCGTCGCGCTCGGCGAGGAGCTCGCCGATGCAGAGCACCGGCGTCAGCCCGGCCCGGATGGCGGCCTTCACCTTCAGGTTCGTCTCGGCATCGGTCTCGCCGAAGACGTGCCGGCGCTCGGAATGGCCCACCAGCACGTGCGTGGCACCCGCGTCGCGCGCCATCGGCGCCGAGTTCTCACCGGTGAACGCACCCTTGTCCTCGTGGTGGATGTTCTGGATCCCCACCTCGAGGTCGGACCGCTCACGCAGCATCTCGCTGACCGTCGTGACCGACAGCGCATTCGGAAAGAACAGGACCTTGCGGTCGTGCTGCCGCGGGTAGTGCACGAGGAAGTTCTTCATGAACGCCCGGGCATCACTCGGGCCGTGGTGCATTTTCCAGTTCGCAGCGAAGATCGGCAGCTTCAAGCGGTCCCCTTGTCATCCAGTGCGGCCACGCCGGGGAGTTCCTTGCCCTCGAGGAATTCGAGGCTGGCTCCGCCGCCGGTGGACACGTGGCTCATCATCTCTCCCAGCCCTGCCTCGACGACGGCCGCGGCGGAATCCCCGCCGCCGACGATCGTGATCGCGCCCTTGCCGGTTGCGGCGGCCATCGCGGTGGCGATCGCGCGCGTGCCGGCATCGAACGGCGGCTTCTCGAAGACGCCCATCGGCCCGTTCCACAGCACGGTCTTCGCCGCCAGGATCGCGCGCGCGTAGCTCTGCGCCGAGTCCGGCCCGATGTCGAGCATCGCCTCGTCCGCCGGGATGCCATCCCGCTTCACGGCGTGTGCCGTCTTCGGCTGGTCCATGCCCTTCGCGACGGTCGCGTCGTGCGGCAGGATCAGCAGGCTGCCGGCGCGCTCGATGAGGTCCTTCGCCATCTCGACGCGGTCGGGCTCCACCAGCGACGTGCCGGTCTCGAAGCCCATCGCCTTGTAGAAGGTGCAGGCCATCGCGCCCCCGATCAGCAGCGCGTCCACCTTCGGCAGCAGCGCCTCGACGACGTCGATCTTGCCGGAGATCTTCGAGCCGCCGAGGATCGCCACGAACGGCCGCTTCGGGTCGTCGAGGGCGCCACCGAGGTAGGCCAGCTCGCCCTCCATCAACAGGCCGGCGACGGCAGGTCGCAGGTACTTCGCGATGCCGGCGGTGGATGCATGCGCGCGATGTGCACTTCCGAACGCATCGTTCACGTACAGGTCACCGAGCTTCGCGAGTCGCTCCGACAGTGCGTCGTCGTTCTTCTCCTCGCCGGGGAGGAAGCGCGTGTTCTCCATCAGCAGCACGGCGCCGTCGGTGAGGGCGTTCGTCGCGGCGATCGCAGCCTCGTCGTCGGTGGTGCCGCAGAACGTGACGTCCACACCCGGCAGCACGTTCCGCAGCGCGGGCATCACCGACTCGAGCGTGTACTTCGGGTCGGGCGCGCCCTTGGGGCGTCCCAGGTGCGACAGCAGCACGACGCGCGCGCCGTGGCTGCGCAGCAGCTGGATGGTCGGCACCGCGGCGCGCAGGCGGGTGTCGTCGGTGACCGCACCCGCCGCGTCGAACGGCACGTTGAAGTCGACGCGCACCACGACGCGACGCCCGCGCAACTGCGCGGGCGTCAGGTCCTTCACGGAGGACTTCGACATCAGGCGAGCGTCTTGCCGACGTACTGCAGCAAGTCCACGCAGCGGCTCGAGTAACCCCACTCGTTGTCGTACCAGCCCGAGAGCTTCACCATCGTGCCGTCGATGACGTTGGTGCTCTTGGCGTCGATGGTGCACGAGAACGGGTTGCCGATGTAGTCCACGCTGACCAGCTCGACGGTGCTGTAGTCGAGGATGCCCTTGAGCGGGCCGTCCTTGGCGGCGGCGATGAACGCGGCGTTCACTTCCTCGATGGTCGTGGCGCGCTCGACCTCGACCGTCAGCTCGGTGAGCGAGACGTCCGGCGTCGGCACGCGGATCGCGATGCCGTCGATCTTCCCCTTCACTTCCGGAATCACCAGCGCGGTGGCCTTGGCGGCACCGGTGCGGGTCGGGATGATCGAGACCGCGGCGGCACGCGCGCGGCGCATGTCCTTGTGCGGCAGGTCGAGGATCGACTGGTCGTTGGTGTAGCTGTGGATCGTCACCATCGAGCCGTGCCTGAAGCCGAACGTGTCGCGCACCACCTTCACCATCGGCACCAGGCAGTTGGTGGTGCAGCTGGCGTTGGAGATGATGTGGTGGGTGGCCGCGTCGTACTTCTGGTGGTTCACGCCCATCACAATGGTGATGTCCTCACCCTTGGCCGGGGCCGAGATGATGACCTTCTTGGCGCCGGCGGCGATGTGCTTCCGCGCCTTGTCGGCGTCGGTGAAGATGCCGGTGGACTCGAGGACGATGTCGGCGCCCGCCGCAGCCCACGGCAGGTTCGCCGGGTCGCGCTCGGCCGTGATCCTGATCTCATCGCCGTCCACGACGATGGCGCCCTCCTTCGCGCTCACCTCGCCCTGGTAGGTGCCATGGACCGAGTCGTACTTGAACAGGTGCGCCAGCGTGGCCGTGTCGGTCAGGTCGTTGATGCCGACGAAATCGATCGCGGCGCCTGACTTCTTCGCGGCGCGCAGCACGTTTCGCCCGATCCGACCGAACCCATTGATGCCGACCCGAATTGCCATGACGCTACTCCAGTGGTGAACGGCGGTCGCCGATGGCGGGCGCCCGTCCGAATGTGACACAGCTTACGATACGTGCGCCGCCGCCGGTGAGGGCTGCGGCGCACGCGACAAGTGTGGCTGCGGTGGTCACGACATCGTCCACGAGTACGCAGTGCGCACCCTGCACGTGAGGGGCACCAGCCGAAGCCACGGTGAAAGCGCGAGTTACGTTCACCAGTCTCTCCCCGGGTGTCAACCGCGTCTGACTCGACGGGGTCCGCCCGCGGTGCAGTGCGGCGACGACCGGCACCCCCCAATGTGCCGCCAGGGCTTGCGCGAGCACGCCCGCCTGGTTGTAGCCGCGCTCACGTTCACGCCACCCGGCCAGCGGCACGGGCACCAGCAGGGCACGCTCCCGCACGACGTCCGGCGGCCACGCAAGCCGCGACATCTCGGCCGCCATGCCCTGTGCCACCTGCGGCCAGCCATCGTACTTGAGCGCATGCACCAGCCGGCTCGCGACACCGTGCCGCGACATCCAGGCGACGGAGCGGACGCTGCGGACGAAGGGGGGCAGCGCGTCGCACCAGCGACAGGGATCGCCCGCCGTGGCGTCACGGGGCGCCGGGTGGCCGCAACGCGCGCACTGCGGGTGTGGCAGCCGCTCCACGCGACTCCAGCAGAGCAGGCAGGCGGGACCGCGCTCACGGCCCAGCGGGGCCTCACAGAGCACGCAGACCCCCGGCAGCGCCAGTTCGAGGAGTGTGCCGGCCAGGGCGGCGAGCTGTGCCCCGCCCTCTCGCGCCATCCGGACGGGCCACCGCATCAGGACCGGCCCGTCGAGGCCTCACAGGCCGCGTGCCACATCGCGTCGCCGTCCGCAGCGCGGCCGAACCAACGCATCCAGGACCGCGCGCCCTGGCTCACGAGCATCCGGAGGCCGTCGTCCGCCCGCCGCCCCTGCGCCCGCGCCGCCCGGACGAACGGCGTGAGCGAGTCCCGGCGGTACACGAGGTCGAGGCACGCCGCGCCCACCGGCAGCAGGCGCGGCTCCACCGGCAACTGGTCGTCGCGCATGCCGACCGGCGTCGTGTTCACGATCAGGTCGGCCCCTCGCACTGCATCACCCACGAGTTCCTCCACCGTTGTCGCGCCGGCTGGCCCGAGTGCCAGCAACGGAGCCGCCCGCGCCGGCGTCCGGCCCCAGATCGCCAGCCGTGCTGCCGGCCACCCGCCCACCGCGGCCACCACCGCCCTGGCCGACCCACCGGCGCCGAGTACCGCCACCCGGATCGCCCCGCGCGGAAGTTCACCGAGCAGCGCCGCGACCGCGTCATCGAACCCACCCACGTCGGTGTTGTCTCCGTGCAGCGCGCCGTCGCTGGTCCACCAGGTGTTCACGGCACCGAGGCGCGTGGCGAGGGGCGTCAGCACGTCACAGAGCGCGGCGACGCGTTCCTTGTGCGGGATGGTCACGTTGCCGGCCGCGCCTTCGGCGACCAGCGACCGCAGCGTGGCCCCGAGTGTGGCGTAGGAGACGTCGACGGCCTCGTAGCGAGGCGCGAGGTGCGCCGCCTGGAGGGCCGCGTTCTGGAACGTGGGGGAGAGCGAATGCGCGACCGGGTGCCCGAGCAGCACCAGCCGCGTGGGCATCGGCATCAGCGCGAGGGCGACTTCGGCGAGGCGGCGAGCCGGTCGAAGGCGCGGCTGATCAGCGCGTGCAGTTCGTCGAACGTGGCCCGGTAGACGCCGATGTCACCGCCGATCGGATCGCTCACCGGACGAGACACCTCGCCGTGGGTGGCGAAGGCGCTGAGCAGGTGCGCCTTGCCGGCGCCACCCAGGCCCTCGATCGCCAGCAGGTGGCTGGGGCTCATCGTGAGCACCAGGTCGGCGGCGCCGACCATCGCCGGCGTGACCTGGCGCGAGCGATGCCGCGACAGGTCGAGCCCGTGCTCCATGGCAATCAGGAGCGACCCTTCCGACGCGCCGCTCATGTCGTCCGCGGCCACGCCGGCGCTCGCGACGCTCACCTGCGGCAGCTGTCGCGCCTCGACGATCGCGTTTGCGATCACCTCGGCCATGGGGCTGCGACAGGTGTTGCCGGTGCAGACGAACAGGACACGGTAGGGTCGGTCAGGCATCGCCAAGCAGGTCGGGGACAGTCTCGCGCAGTCTGGCGGCGCTGATCGCGCCCGGGCGGATCACGCGGAGCCGCCGCCCCGTGCAGTCTATCACGGTGCTGGGTGGCGAGGGAGGCAGCAGGCCGCCGTCCAGCACCATCAGCAGGCCGCGGTTGATCTCCGGCGTCCACTGTTCCACCACCTCGCCGGCGCGCATCGCGGGCGGCACGCCGGGCCGGTTGGCCGAGGTGGATGTGAGCGGCGAGCCGAGCGCCGTGATGAGGCGCTGCAGGCCGGGATGCGGCGTCCAGCGGACCGCGATGCCGCCCTCGGGCCCGCGCAACCGCGGCGGGAGCTGGCCCTCGCCGCCCGGCAGCACCAGCGTCATCGGCCCGGGCCAGTGGCGGGCCGCGAGGTGGGCCGCCTGCGCCGAGAGGTGCAGGCCCAGCCGCGTGAGCATCGCGCTGTTCGACACCAGCAGCAGGAAGGGCTTGGCGGGCGGCCTCCGCTTCAGGGTCACGAGCTTCTCGACCGACTCGAAGTCGACCATCGTGCCGAACCCGTACACGGTCTCGGTGGGATAGGCGAGCACGCCGCGGTCCTGCAGGTGCAGCACCACCGGCGTCAGCGCGGCCTGCACCTCATCGGGCGACCAGAACGGACGGACGACGTTGTACCCGCTCACTCGGGGAGCACCGACAGCGACTCGGCGGTGGCGAAGTCCGCCTCGTCGGTGACCTTCATGCCGCGTTCACTCCCGCGCACGACCACGACCGGAAACCCGTAGTGCTCGCAGAGGGCCGCATCGTCGGTCGCGGCGAGCCGGTCACGCCGCGCCCGGGTGTGCACCTCGTCGATCATGGCGCGGGGAAACGCCTGCGGCGTCTGCGCGCGCCAGAGCGCGGTGCGATCCACGGTGCGCACGATGCGCCCGGTCGCGTCCACCTCCTTCAGCGTGTCGACCACCGGCAGCGCCGCGATCGCGCCGTGGCCGCACTGCGCCTCGCGGATCACGCGGTCGATCACGGTGGCGCTGGCCAGCGGCCGCGCTGCGTCGTGGATCACGACGGTGTCGACGTTCTCCGGCATGTCCTCCAGCCCGTTGTAGACCGACTGCATGCGGTCGCGGCCGCCGGTGCTCACCAGCATGCGGTCGATGTCGCACTGGAAGATCCAGGGCGGCGGGTCGGCCGCGAAGTCGCGCGGCAGCACCACCACCACCAGCGCGACGTCGGGGCGCAACTGGAAGGCCTGCAGGCTGTGCAGGACCATCGGCTTGCCGGCGACCCAGCGGAACTGCTTCAGTTCCGGGCCGCCGACGCGGGTGCCGCTGCCGGCGGCGACGATCACCACTCCCACGTTCGGCGCGGTGACGGGGGTCACCGCGCGCAGCTCGGCGGGACGCGCATCGCGATCGAGGTTCGCGGCGGCGCGCTCATCGTCGTGGTGGTCGGGTTCGTGCGGAGTGTGCAGGGTGGACTCGGTGCTCATGTGAAGATGGTGTCCAGCAGGTCGCGGATGTTCGCGATGCCGATGACCGTGAGGCCCGCGGGGGCCTTCACGCGTGCCGAGGTCTTCGAGACGTAGGCCCGCGTCAAGCCCAGGCGCGCCGCCTCGGCCAGGCGGCGCTCGAGCTGCGAGACCGCACGGATCTCGCCGCCGAGTCCGACCTCGCCGAGGAAGAGCGAGTCCGGGGGCAGCGCGCGATCGTACACCGACGAGGCCAGTGCGGCCGCGACGGCGGTGTCACCCGACGGTTCGGTGAGCCGCATGCCGCCCACCACGTTCACGAAGGCGTCGAGCTGTGCGAACCCCAGGCCGGCGCGCTTCTCGAGCACGGCGAGCAGTAGCGCGAGGCGGCGCGGGTCGTAGCCGGTGGTCACGCGCTGCGGCGTCCCGAATCCGGCCTTCGCCGCCAGCCCCTGGATCTCGACCAGCAGCGGCCGCGTGCCCTCGAGCGGCGCGGTGATCGCACTCCCGCTCGCCGACTGGGTGCGGTCGCCCATGAAGAGCGCCGAGGGGTTCGCGACCGGCTGCAGGCCGGCGGCATCCATGCGGAAGACGCCGATTTCGTCGACGCTGCCGAAACGGTTCTTGGTCGCGCGCAACAGCCGGTAGTCGGCACCCGACTCGCCCTCGAAGTAGAGCACCGTGTCCACGATGTGCTCGAGTGTCTTCGGGCCGGCGATGCCGCCACCCTTCGTCACGTGCCCGACGACGAAGATCGCGGTGCCCAGCTCCTTCGCGGCGCGCATCAGCCGCGCCGCGCACTCGCGCACCTGCCCCACGTTGCCGGGCGCGCCCTCGAGCTCCTCGGTGTGCACCGTCTGGATCGAGTCGATGATGGCGATCACGGGACGCGTGGCATCGAGGTGCGCGATGATCGTCTCGAGGTGTGTCTCCGGGAGGAATTCCACCTCGCCGGCCCCCTCGCCCAGCCGGTCGGCGCGCAGCTTCACCTGCAGCGGGCTCTCCTCGCCGCTCACGTAGAGCGCCGCGTGCCCCATGCCCTGCAGCCGCGCGACCACCTGCAGCAGGAGGGTGGACTTGCCGATGCCGGGTTCACCGCCCACCAGCACCATGCTGCCGGGCACTATGCCCCCGCCGAGCACGAAGTCGAACTCGGCGAGTCCGGTGCGCAGCCGGTTCGACTCGGTGCCGCTGACCGCGCTGAGCTTCGCCGCGCGCACCGCGACCATCCCGCGCCGTGGTGACGCTGCGGGTCGCCCGATGGCCTTCGACGGTGCCTTCTCGACGATCTCCTCGACCAGCGTGGACCACTCGCCGCACGTCTCGCAGCGCCCGCCCCACTTGGGATGCTCGGCGCCGCAGCTCGTGCACCGGTACGCGGTCCTGGTCTTCGCGCTCACTCGCCCTGCGAGCGCTTGGAGAAGTTCTCGAAGCGCGTGTAGTGCTTGTGGAAGAAGAGCGGCACGGTGCCGATCGGGCCGTTGCGCTGCTTGCCGATGATGATCTCGGCGCGACCATCCAGCTCGCTGTTCTTGAGCCGGCCGGCCTCGTCGCGCTCCGCGTACACTTCCTGGCGGAAGATGAACATGATCAGGTCGGCGTCCTGCTCGATGGCACCGGACTCGCGCAGGTCGCTGAGCTGCGGCCGGCCCTTCTCGTCGCCGGTGCGCTGCTCCGGGGCGCGCGACAGCTGCGAGAGCGCCACCACCGGCACGCGCAGCTCCTTGGCCAGCGCCTTCAGCCCGCGGCTGATCTGGCTCACCTCCTGCTGCCGGTTCTCGGAACTCGGCCCGGTCATGAGCTGCAGGTAGTCGACGATGATCAGGCCGAGCTTCGAGTCCGGGTCCGCCTTCAGGCGCCGGGCCTTGGCGCGCATCTCCAGCACGCTGATCGCCGGCGCATCGTCGATGTAGATCGGCGCCTGCGAGAGGATCCCCACGGCGCGCGCCAGGCGGGGCCAGTCGTCGTCGCGCAGCCGCCCCGTGCGCATGGCCTGGGCATCGAGCCGGGCCTCGCTGGTGATCATGCGCTGCACCAGCGACTCCTTGCTCATCTCGAGCGAGAAGAACGCCACGCCGACCCCCTCGGTGATCGCGACGTGCTGCGCGATGTTCAGCGTCAGCGCCGTCTTCCCCATCGACGGGCGCGCGGCGACGATGATCAGGTCGGACGGCTGGAACCCCGAGGTCATCTGGTCGAGGTCCGCGAAGCCGCTGGCCACGCCCGTGACCGAGCGCCCTTCCTTGGCGATGGTCTCGATGCGCTCCATGGCCGGATACATCAGGGCCTTGATCCGCGTGAAGCCCTCGCCGCCCCCGTCCTGGCCCACCTGCAGGATCCGCTGCTCCGCGAAGTCGAGCAGCTCGCGCGCCGGCTGGCGCGCCTCGAAGGCCTCGCCGGCGATCTGCGTCGAGACCTCGATCAGCCGCCGCAGGATCGCCTTCTCCTTCACGATCCGGGCGTGGTGCTCGATGTTCGCGGCTGTCGGCACGGCATCGGCGAGGAAGCTCAGGTACTCGCGCCCGCCCGAGGCGTCCATCTCGCCACGCCGCTCCAGCTCGTCCGAGAGCGTCACCACGTCGATGCCGCTGCCCTTCTCCATCAGCGCGATGATCGCGCGGTAGATGCGGCGGTGGCCCTCGCGGAAGAACATCGTGTCGTCGACGATCTCGGTCGCGCGCGTGATCGCGTCGGCGTCGATCAGCATTGCCGACAGCACCGACTGCTCCGCATCCTCCGACTGTGGGGGCCGGCGGTCGCGGTACGGGTCAGGCGCGGAGGGTCGCGTCGAGAACGCGTCGAGCAAGCTTGACATCTTCCCACGTAGGCCGCTTCCACGCGTCGTTGCGCAGGAGGGCGGCCGGGTGATAGGTGGCGACGAGCGGAATCCCCTGGTACCAGTGCAACTGCTGGCGCAGCTGGCCTATCCCAAGTTTAGTGCCGAGGAGCGCCTGCGCGGCGGACGCGCCGAAGGCGAGGATCAGCTTCGGCTGGACCAGGTCCACCTGCCGCTGCAGGAAGGGGGCGCAGGCGCGCACCTCCTCCGGCGTGGGGGTGCGGTTGCCGGGCGGGCGGTGCTTCAGGACGTTGCAGATGTAGATCGTGGTGCGATCGAGCTGGATCGCCCCCAGGATCTTGTCGAGGAGTTCGCCGGCCGGTCCCACGAACGGCTCCCCGCGCAGGTCCTCCTTCTCGCCGGGCGCCTCGCCCACCACGAGGACCTCGGCCAGCGGGTTCCCGATGCCCGGGACGGGCTGCGTCGCCGTGCGCACAAGGTCACACGCCTTGCAGGCGGCGATGGCGACGTTTACGGCATCGATCGACTGCCACGCGGCACCCGGGTCCACGCCGATCAGGGGGGGCCGCTCCACGCGGAGCCCGCGCGGGAAGACGGCGCCCTCCTGCAGTGCGAGCGTGCCGGTCTTGCGCGGCGGCGGCGGCGCGTCGTCTGCCGCGGCAGGCAACGACTCCGGGGCTGCCGGCACGGGTCGGGCGGGGGCCGCGGATTGCAGGCGCTGCATCATCTCGCGCCAGTCGTCGCCCTGCTCCACCGGTGCACCCGGTTCACGCGCTTCGCGTGGCGGCCTCGGGCCGTCATCCCCTGCGCGCGGTGGCGCGACAGGCCGGTCCGGTGCGACGGCCGCTGCATCGTCGCGCGGCGCTGCACGGGTCGGGACAGGGCGTGGTGCGGCCGCGGGCACAGCCGCAGTGGCGCCCCCGTCGCCCGGAAGGGCGCCGAGCATGCGCATCACGTCGTCCACGCCGAGCGCATCGAGCAGCATCTCCGATTCGCCAAGTTCGCGGCGCTGCTCGAGGTAGGCGCGGAGGCGCTCGCGGGCGTTCACGCGGTGCCTCCGCCGTGACGCGCTTCGAGCAGGCGCGAGACCCGGTCGAGCAGCAGGTCCGCGAGCACGGACTTCGGCAGCACGGGCGTCACTTCCCGCCCACCGGCGGCATCGAGGATCACGACGCGGTTGGTGTCGGTGCCGAACCCGGCGCCTTCCTCGGTGGCATCGTTGGCCACGATGAAGTCCAGGCCCTTGCGGTGGAGCTTCGACATGGCGTGCTGCTCGACGCTGGTCGTCTCGAGCGCGAAGCCCATGATCACTGCACCGGGTCGCCGGAACGCACGCGTGGAGGCGAGGATGTCCTCCGTGTGCTCGAGGGCGATCACCGGTGCGGTGTCGCCCTTCTTGATCTTGTGCGGCTCGACGGCGGTGGGCCGGAAGTCGGCCGGGGCGGCGGCCATGACGAGGGCGTCGGCGGCGGGCAGCGCTGCGGCGACGGCGTCACGCATCTCGGTGGTGGAGGTGACGGCGATCGCGTCACCACCCCACGGCAGCGGCACTTCGAGCGGCCCATGCACGAGCGTGACGGCCGCACCACGGCGCCACGCCGCGTTCGCGATGGCGACGCCCATCCGTCCGCTGCTGTGGTTCGTGATGTACCGCACGGGATCGAGTGCCTCACGGGTCGGGCCTGCCGTGACGACGATGTGGCGTCCGGCAAGCCCGCGCGCGGTTTCCAGGAGGCGTCCGGCATGTGCGAGGATCTCCTCCGGTTCACACATGCGACCGGGGCCCACGCCTTCGCCGAAGGCGAGCGGCCCGGTGTCCGGATCGAGGACGTTGTGGCCCAGCTCGCGCAGCACCTGCACGTTGCGGCGCACCAGTGCGTGTGCCCACATCCCGTCATTCATCGCCGGCGCCACCAGCACAGGTGCCCGGGTGGCCAGGAGCACGGCGGTGAGCTGGTCGTCGGCGCGGCCCTGTCCGGCGCGCGCGAGCAGGTCGGCGGTGGCGGGGGCGACGATGACCAGTTCCGCCTCCTTCGCCAGCCGGATGTGCGCGAGGGCGTGGCCGGCGTCGAGGATGGCCGGTGCGACCGGACGCCCGGTGACCGCCTCGAAGGTGATCGGGCCGACGAACTCGCGCGCGGCGCGTGACAGGATGACGTCAACGACGGCGCCCGCCTGGGTGAGCAGGCGGGCGAGCGTGACAGCCTTGTAGCAGGCGATGCCGCCGGTCACCCCGAGGATGACGCGGCGGCCGTCGAAGGGGCGCACGTGACCGGCCCCCGGCGCGGCTTACTCGGGACGGCGGCGCGGCATCACGCGGTACTCGAAGTCCTTGCCATGCAGGTCCTCGAGCGCACGCGTGGTGAGCTTCTTCTCCTTGCCGGTGGAGCCGATCTTCGGGAACTCGTTCAGCACGCGCGCATACTTCGCCGCGACCAGCACGCCGAGGTACTTGTTCTGCGACTGCTGCTGCTCGGTGATGTCGCCGGGGGTGAAGACTCGCATTCCGTTCCATCTCCTCGGCGCACACGCGCCGTTGGGTGACCATCTGTGCGCCGGCCGGGCCGCCACACACCGTTCGAGCCTGCTCCAACGCCTGCTCCTGCTCCTGCACGCCGCAGGCCGGTGCTCGTCACACCCGGCCGGCCGCGCGCCACCTCCCGTCGTGCTACCGGACCGCGTCGCGCAGCTCATTGGCGAGCGCCGTCACACGAGCTGGCAGGTCCGTCAGCCGCGTCCGTCGCAGCGCCTCGGCATCGATGATGCTCAGCACCTGCGCCACCGCGTGCTCCAGTTCGTCGTTCACCACCACGTACTCGAAGCTGTCCACCGTCGCCAGCTCCGTCAGTGCACTGTCCACCCGCGTCGCGAGCGTGGCACGATCTTCCGACCCGCGCCCCGACAGCCGTGCCAGCAGCTCCACCGCCGAAGGCGGCAGCAGGAAGATCAGCACCGCCGACGGAAACGACTTCACGAACTCGATCGCGCCCTGCACGTCGATGGTCATGATCGGGTTCCGGCCAGAGGCCATCAGCCGGTCGATCTCGCTGCGCAGGGTGCCGTACCGCTTGCCATGGACGTGGGCGTGCTCGGCGAACTCGCCGGCGCGGACCCGGACCTCGAACTCGTCCCCAGCCAGAAAAAAGTAATCGACCCCATGCCGCTCCGCAGGCCGGGGGGGCCGGGTCGTGCAGGTGATGCTGAACCCGAGGTCGGGCCTGAGCTCCAGCAGCCGCCGTGCGATGGTGGTCTTCCCCGTTCCGGATGGGGCTGCCAGGATGACAGGAAACGCCGGCGTCGTCATTCGAGGTTCTCGACCTGCTCGCGCATCCGCTCGAGCTCTTCCTTGATCAGGACCACGTCCGCCTGCATCGACGCGTCGTTGGCCTTCGACCCGGTGGTGTTCGCCTCCCGCACCATCTCCTGGAGGATGAAGCCCAGGCGCTTGCCCACCCCCTCACCCTGCGGCGAGGCGATGGCCGCCCGGCAGGCAGCGTTGTGGCTGGCGAACCGGCTCAGCTCCTCGGCCACGTCCACCCGGTCGGCGAGGATCGCGATCTCCTGGGCCAGCCGCTGGGGATCCACGGCAACCCCGCCGGCCAGGTCGCGGACCGCTGCGGCGAGCCGGTCACGCTGCTCCACCAGCCGCTGCGGCGCGCGCGCGGCCAGTCGGGCCAGCGCCCCCTCGATGATCACGAGGCGGTCCAGCAGGTACTGCGCCAGCCGGCTGCCCTCGGCTTCCCGCATCGTCACGAACAGCCGGATCGCCTCGCCGGTCAGCGCGAGGAGCGCCGCCGGATCGAGGGTCGCCACCGAGTCCTCCTCCACCGAGGCGCTGGTCATCACGTCGGGCATCCGCAGCAGCGTCGCGAGGTCGATGGTGCGGTCGATCCCGGCGTCGTCGGGGATCGCGCGCAGCTGCTCGGCGTACGCCACCAGCCTCGCGATGTCGATCCGCGGGCCGTCGCTGGCGTCGCGCTCGATGCGCAGCGAGAGCGACACGTGCCCGCGGGTGACCCGCGTGCGCAGCAGCTCGCGCACGTCCGCCTCGAGCCGCGTGAGCGCTTGCGGCAGCTTGATCGACGGCGTGAAGAAGCGGTGGTTCACGCTGCGGACCTCGACCGACACGCGGTGCGACCCGATCACCGCCTCGGCGTTGCCGTACCCGGTCATGCTCTGGATCGAACCGATCATCCCGGCGTCAGTTCCAGAAGGTCCAGCGCACGCCGTACACGGCGAGCGGGCCGGGCATCAGCAATCCCGGCACGGTGGTGTACGGGACATTCAGCAGGTTTCGCATCTGGAAGGTGATGGTCGCGTCCTTGAGCGTGAACTCCGCACGAATGCCCAGCGGCGTCGCCGGGAAGGTCGGGAACGGCGTGACGGTGCCCGCCGAGTTGTAGACCGGCACGCGCGACGCCGTGCGGTACTCCACGTCGCCGGCGAGCACGAAGTCGAAGCCACCGGTCTTCGTCGCACCGGTCCAATGATAGCGCCACGTGAGCTCGCTGCGGGCCTGCAGCTGCGGGCGATACCACCCGGCGTCGCTCCAGCGCACGCCGTTCAGGTGCAGCTCGAACCCCTTGAAGAGCGGGCCGGTCACCGCCCACGTGAGGCCGGTCGCCCTGCCCTCGGCCACCCAGGGCGTCTGCCGATCGAAGATGCGCGGCGCGCGCAGCACTGCGCTGTCGCGCACGATCGCACCGCCCTGCAGCCAAAGCCGGCCCACCCGCAGCGCCACCTCGCCACGCGCAGCGCGCGCCACCGGCAGCGGCACGGCGGCGGGCGTGAACGACGAATCCGCGGGCAGCGGCAGTGTGCCGGTGGTGCCATACGAGACGGCACCGGTGAGGGCCAGCCGTGGTGCAGGCAGGAACTTCAGGAAGGCATCGGCCTGCGTGACCTCGGAGAACGGGTTGCGCTCCGCCCACGCCGTGCCGGTCAGCCGTCCGAGGTCGAAGCCGGCGCGCACCGACGGCTGGTGGAGCGTCCGCCCATCCACGCGACGGAGTCGCTCGGTGGCCGAGACCTGCGCGTGGGCCGATGCCCAGCCGGCGGTGGCGACGAGCTGCGAGCTGGTGCGGCTGGTGTCGGCCGAGTCGGCGAGGAAGCGCTGCGTGCTGCTGGCGGCACCGAACGGGGTGTTCTCCGCGTTCGATCGCGATGCCGCCACGACCTTCAGCCACGGACCGCGTGACTGGTCGCCGGTGGCGAACCGCAGGTACGCCTCACGCTGCACCTGGTCGTAGCGCGGGATCGGCCGGCCAGCGAGTTCGTACTCCCGCACGGCCACCAGCGTGAGCGTCTGCTGCGTGGTGCGCATGCGCAGCAGCGTGCCGTCCAGGCTCCACCGCTCGCGCACGAGTCCCGCGCGTGCGAACACCGTGGTCGCATCGCCGTCACCACCCAGCCGACGGTCGTCGGTGCTGCGCTGCTGCAGCATCACCTGGAAGGCGAAGCCGTTGCGGGCGCGGCGGGCGAGGTAGCCGCGGAAGGTGTTGCTGCGGTTGTCGCCGGTGAGCACGTCGGCGCGCGTCTGCGCGGTGAGCCGCAGCGGGCCGCGCCAGCTGCGCATGTGCAGCCGCAGCTCGTTCGCACCCCGCTCCACGACGAGTTCCTCGAGTGCGCCAATGGGGAAGAGCGAGAGGTCCACGACACCACCGCTGCGCGGGTCGATCGCGTCGAGCTCGATGCCGTCGAGGAAGAGGCGCACGCGGCCGGCATCACCGAGGTACGACCCGACCTGCGCGCCCATGTAGAAGCGCGCACGCAGGGACGCGAGCCCGGGCACACGATCGAGGAAGTCGGCCAGGGTGAGCGCACCGGTGCTGAACAGGCTGTCGCGATTCCACCGGTGCGACATGCCGGCCTCGGTGAGGAACGGCACCTCGGCCTGCGGCAGGGCGCCGGTGACGGAGTCGGCGCGCGCGATGGAATCGGCGCGCACGCGGAGCAGCGAGTCGGCTGCTGACTTCACCTGCGCCCGCAGCGGAGACGCCACGATGACGGCGGCCACGACCAGCACCGCCAGCGTCACGGCACGGTGCACCCGATGCCTCAGCGTGCCCTCGCGCGCACGAATTCCACGAACGTGCCGACCGGTCGGCCGGTCGGCCCCTTCGGCAGCGACACGAGGTCGGTCTCGGAGTAGGCGGTGCCTGCCACGTCGAGATGCACCCAGGGCATGCCCTCGGCGAAGACCTTGAGGAAGAGTGCGGCGGTGATCGTGCCGGCGGCTCGCCCGCCGGTGTTCTTGATGTCGGCGGTGTCGGACTTGATCTGCTCCTCGTAGTCGGGCCAGAGCGGCAGTTCCCAGCCCGGTTCCGAGGCGCGCGTGCCGGCCGCGAGCACCTCGCTCACCAGCGCCGCATCGGTGCCCATCACGCCCATCAGCGAGTTGCCGAGGCCGATCACGACCGCGCCGGTGAGCGTCGCGGCATCGATGACGGCGGCCGGGTTGTACTTCTTCGCGTAGTGGAGCACGTCGGCCAGCACGAGACGGCCTTCGGCATCGGTGTTCACGATCTCGATGAAGGTGCCGTTGGAGGCCTGCACGACATCGCCCGGATTGATCGCCGTGCCCGACGGCATGTTCGTCACCGCGCCGAGCAGGCCGACCACGTTGATGGGCAGCTTGAGGCGCGCGATGGCTTCCATCGCGCCGAGCACGCCGGCGGCGCCGCTCATGTCGTACTTCATCCATTCCATGCCCGGCGCCGGCTTGATCGAGATGCCGCCGGTGTCGAAGCAGACGCCCTTGCCGGCGAGCACCACCGGCTGCGCGCCGGCGGCGCCACCCTTGTACTCGAGCGCGACCAGGCGCGGCTCCTGCGGCGTGCCCTGGGCCACACAGAGCAGGCTGCCCATGCGGAGCGCCTCCATCTCACGGCGCCCGAGCACCGTGACATCCATGCCGTGGCGCGCGGCGATGTCACGCCCGGTCTCGGCCAGCGTGTCGGGCGTGCAGAGGTTGCCGGGCATCATCTGCAGGCGGCGCGCGAGGGCATAGCCGGCGCCGATGGCCTCGGCGGTGGCGAGCGCGCCAGCGGCGGCCACGGCGTCGTCCACGAGCAGCGTCACCGATGCCAGCGGCGTGCGCGGCTCCGTCGGTGGCGTCTTCAGCTCGCGATACTCCCACGCGCCCATGGAGGCGCCGACCAGCACCTGCTCGATGTCGCGCTCGTCGAGCGGGCCGGCGACCATGAGGGTGAGCGACGGCACGTTCAGCGCCGTGGCGCGGCGTCCGGCGAGCTGTGCGGCGCGCTTCAGGCCGAGTGCGCGGTCGGCCGGTTCACCCATGCCGACGAGCAGGATGCGTTCAGGGCCACTGGCGGCGCCGGCCAGGTGCAGCACCTCGTCCTTCTTGCCGACGAAGGCGGCCCGCTCGAACGAGCGCGTGACGGTGCCACCGAGGGCAGCGTCGAGGGACGTGAGGGCGGCTGGGGCGCGATCACCCTTGAGGCAGAGCACCGCCAGGGCGCCGGTCTCCAGCGTGCCGGGATCGGCCTGGCGGACGGAATATGTGATTGACATGTCGCGGAAGGTACGAGGTCGGGTCGCCAGCGGTGGGGACCGGCACCGTTTCAGGGCGCGCAAGGCAGCGGCGACTCTTCGGCAAGCTAGGACGGCTGGCGGTACCACGCCACCGAGTTAAGCGAGCCCGGCTGTTGCCGCCCGCGGCGGTGGCTCGTCGGGGGGACATCAGTGGCTCCCACCGGAGCGCCGAGCCCCTTGCCACAAGGCCATCGTGATCTTCCGTCGCCGCCCGTCGAACAGCCAGCTCATCGTGAGCACGAATGCGCTCCGGCGCATGCCGAACAAGATGCCGGAACCGCAGGGACCGATCCTGCCCATGAGTGAGCTGGCGCAGCGCGCGGGTGCGGCGCCGCGGGCCGACTCGCTCGCTGCGGTGCGGGACTCGGGGGTGGTGATCGCGTTCCTGGCCAGTGGCGCCACGCGTGCACACCTGACCACGCGGGTGTACGACGTGATCACGGCGCAGGAGGGGTGCGGCCTGGGCCGGAGCAGCAGCCTGCAGTCGTTCGCGGACCAGTTCTGCGAGACTCCGGACGGCAAGCGCCGGCTGGCGCAGGCGCTGTCGGTGATCCGTCCGACCCCCGATCCGACGGCCCAGCTCACGCGGGCGTCGATCACGGCGTGGGTGCGCTCGGTGGGGCTCGCCGCGCAGGCGCATGAGGCGGCCGAGGCCACGACGGCCGGCCTCCCGGACTGGCACGTTCCCGGCGACATGTAGTGTGACGGTGTAGTGTGACGAGGCGGTGCGGGGCCGCGCCGACCTTGTGACGAGGCGCGGAAGCTGCCACCGTGGGTGATGCGATTCCCCCGCCCCTCCGTGCGGCGCGCCACCCTGGCCGGCGCCGTGCTGTTCCCGCTCGTCAGCCTGACTGCCGAGTTGCAGGCACAACGTGAGACGCGCCCCGCGGCCGGCCTGCAGGGGTTCGATCCGGCGGCGTGCCGGGGCGGGTGCACGCTCGACAGCCTGCAGGTCGACGTCGAGCGCGGGCGGCGGGCGCAGGCAGGCGTCGTGAACGCGACGTTCATCCTGGTCGACACCGTGGCGCAGGCGCGCCGCGGCGCACCCCCGGCACCGAAGGAACGCGCCGTGCCGGTCTGGATCGCATGCGACTCGACACCCTGTGGCGCGATCGTGATCACGGGCCGGGTTTCCGACAAGCGCCTCGACGATGCGCGGGTGATCCGGCGCACCGTCGCGGGGTGGACCCTCCCCCCTGCGCTGCTCGCGCGGTTGCACCGCAGCAGCGGGATGGCGGTGCATGTGGATGGGCGTGCGCATGTGCTCTCTCCGGCGATGGTCACGGCCACGCGTGCGCTGCTGGAGCCGATTCGCGCCGGCTTCGCCTCGGCCGTGTACTCGCCACGGTTACAGCTCTGGGTGGCGTCGTTCGCGCTCTTCGGCGTGCCCGGCGACAGCACGATGGCCGAGGATGTCGGCACCGCGACCGAGCCGCTGATGATGGTCACCGATCCGGGCACCTCGGTGCCGACCCGGGTCGCGACCCTGGTGCTGGCCGGGCGTGGTGGCGGTGCGGTGCCACTGCTGGTGCAGGACGATGGCACCGGGGCTGCGCCGCTGTTCGGGATCGGGGAGGCGGTGACGGTCGCGCTGCCGGGCCGTACTGGCCGGCGAGGCGCGGTGTCGGCGCGGGTGCTGGCCCGGCAGCGGGTGGAGGCGCTGCGTGACAGCTGTCAGGGGATGAAGGTGTGGACGTACCTGGTCTCGATGTCCGGCGCCGACCTGGCGACGGCACAGCGGGGGCTCGTCCCGTCGCCGCGGCCGGGCGAGGTGATCGACCGCTGGAACGGCGTGGCGGTCCGGGAGACGTTTCCGCCGCGCATGGCGGCGGCCGAGCAGCGGCAGGTCACGGCCAGCCGCAGCGTGGTTGCGCAGTTCGTGCGAGAGCGCGCCGCCACGGGCGTGCGCGAGCGTGACGTGCAGGTGGTTGCGGTGCTGCCGCGCGGCGCGGGGCTCGTCACGAACTTCGGTGTCTTCGCGCGCGATGCCGGGGGCGGCTGGCGCTTCCCGACGTTGACGCTGCGCCCCGCGACCTGCCCGGCTGGCTGAGCCGCCTCGTGTCAGGGAATGGATGAGACGGCCAGTGTCGGCTGTGGGCGATTGCCGGACAGTGGTGTACACTCTAGCCTGACGGTCCGCCGCGGGGACGGGCTGCCACACCTTGAACGGTGAGGGTCGGCAATGAGTGCTTCCATTTCGCAATCGGACGACGAGACGGTCGCCCACGATCGGCCTGTCCAGGCACAATCGAGTGGGGCGGTGCTGTCGGAGGGCGTCCTGGCCGGGTGTGTTGCCGCGGCGGCGGTGGCGCTGGTGTTCCTCGCGATCGACGTGGCGGCGGGCCAGCCGTTCCGGACCCCGCGGCAGCTTGGCGAGATGCTGCTGGGCGTGTTCGGTGCCGCGCCGGCGGATGGGGCGACGTCGCTGGCGTTGTACACCGTCTTCCACTTCGGCGCCTTCATCGTGACGGGGATCATCGCGGCCAACCTCGTGCAGGTGACGATGCGGCAGCCGGTGGCGATCCTCCTGTTCGTGATCCTCTTCCTCGCGTTCGAGGTGGCCTTCACCGGGTTCGTGGCGTACCTCGACACGCAGTCGACGGGCACGATCACGCCGTATCAGGTGGCGATCGGGAACGTGGTGGCGTCGGTGGCGATGGCGCTGTTCTTCCGGGCGCGCCATCCGCAGCTGCGCACGCTGGGCCGGGCGCTGGAGAACGAGGAGTAGGCGCCGGCGTGGCGCGTGCCCGACGGGGGCATCGGCCGGCCGGATTCGCGGACCAGCGGATGTGACGCTCGACGAACGAAGAACCGCCGCCTCCCGAGCCTGGGAGACGGCGGTTCTTCGTTGCCTGCAGCGTTCAGGCGATCAGGGCGATCAGTTGAACGTGTAGCGCAGGCCGAGCTGGAGACGCCACACATCGGAGAGGTCGGACGTCCGCTGGTAGGTCTGTGACATCAAGCTCGAGCCGATGTTGCGCAGACGGTAGAGCGGAACGCCTGACGTCGGCGTCGGGCGGGACACGAGCGGGGTGTTCGAGACGAGGCGCTGTGCCCCACCCCAGTTCTTGTTGATCAGGTTGCCGGCGTTCAGCACGTCGACGCGGACCTGGATCTTGTTCCGCTGACCGCCAAGGTTGCTGAAGAGGTCCTGCGTGAGGCTGACGTCCGCCCGGAAGACGGTCGGGAGGAAGACGGCGCCGCGCTGGGCATACTCACCGCGGTGCTTGGAGAGGTACGGATCCTGGTTGATGTACGACTGCCAGGCCGTGACCTGCTCGGCTGCGGTGAAGGTGCGACCCGAGGCCGTGTACGTCTCGAAGTTCATCTCGTTGATGTTCTTCGGGATGTAGATGAGGTCGTTGGCCGCGTTGCCGTCGCCGTTCAGGTCACCCGAGACGGTGTAGCTCGCGTTGCCGAGCGAGCGCAGCTCGGAGAACACCGAGATACCGGTGGCGCCCCAGCCGAAGTACTTCTTCGAGTAGGAGAACACCGCGAAGGCGCGATGGCCTGCCCAGCCACTGGAGTAGCCGACGCCCGGGTTGTTCGGGTCGTTCGCGATCTGGTTCGACTGCCACGAGCCGAAGGCGATCGAGCCTGGGTCGACCGTGTTGCGGGACGAGCCGTAGCTGTAGGCGGCCTTGGCGAAGAAGCCGTTGTCGAACGCCTTCTCGAGCGAGGCGGCGATGGTGTACGAGCTGCCGACGCTCTGGTTCTTGATGACCGTCGCGTTGCTGATGTTGGCGTTGATGCGGTTGCTGCCGACCCAGCGCGGGCGCGTGTCGGCCCCGACGAAGCGCGCGTTCGGAGAACTCAGGTTGGCGTTGATGTAGTAGGCGCCGTTGACGTCCTGGTTGTACAGGTACTCGACGGTGCCGATCACGCCCCACGGGAGCTTCTGGTCGAGCGCGAGGTTCGAGCGCCAGACCTGCGGGAACTTGTAGTTGGGGTCCGTGAGCGCGAGCTCGTAGGTGCTGGCCGGCGCGCCGGTGACCGTGGTCGGCTTGTAGGTGTCCGGGTTCGGGTTGAACGGGCGGGTCGTGGTGTTGTCGACCTGCTCGAAGCCCGTGAGGATGCCGTTGCCGCCGACCTGGTTGGAGACCCAGACGTAGGCCGGGCTGCCGGTGAAGATGCCGCTGCCGCCGCGGACCTGCGTGGTGCGGTCGCCGGTGGCGTCCCAGTTGAAGCCAAAGCGCGGGGACCAGAGGATCTTTGCGTCCGGGAACTTGTCGGTGCGGTACTGCACCGGGGCGCCGATCTCGTCACGGAAGGTGAGGAGGGCGGCCGCGGGGTTGTTCAGCGCCGTGTTCTTGAACTTCGGCACGTCGGCGCGGAGGCCGAGCGTGAGCTTGAAGCGCGGCGTCACGCGGTACTCGTCCTGCACGTAGGCACCGGCGTAGAACACGTCGAGCGGCTGGACCGGCTTGGTCTGGCCGGGCACGTTGTTGTAGCGGACCTGGAAGCGCGCCAGCGTCACCGGGGAGCTGGTGCGGTTCGGGTTCGCGAGGTAGCCGTTGGCGTCGGAGTAGAAGTCGGCCAGCGAGCTGTACACGTACACGCTCTGCGCGCCCGGGAAGAACACGTTCTCGGAGCGGTAGCGCTGGGCGGTCACGCCGAAGGTGATGTCGTGGCGCTCGGTGTTGACCGTCAGGTTGTTCTGGAACTGGAACGTGTTGTAGCGGAGCTCGTTGTTCGGCGTGAACGGCTCGAAGCCGAACGAGGTGTACGTCAGGCCGCCTTCCATGATGTCCACCAGCGGGAAGAACGCGCCCTTCGGCTCACGGCTCTCGTCGTTCGTGGTATAGCCGAGGATCATGTTGTTCGAGACGTTGGCACCCAGGTTCGAGTTCCACTCGCCGACGACCGACTTGATGTTCTCGAGGATGGCGTAGTTCGAGTTCTCGAAGCTGATCGAGTTCGCGTTCGTGCGCCGGTTGCCGAGGGTGCCGAGCGAGTTCGAGTTCGACATCAGCACGTCGGTCTTCGAGTCCAGCTGGATGTAGCGGAGGCTGAACTTGTTGTTGTCGTTCGCGTTGAAGTCGAGCTTGCCGATGATGCGGCGCGACGGCGTCTGGAGGTCGTAGCCGCTGACCCCGCCGGTCTCGTACTGGAAGTTGTTCCGCAGGAACGTCGACAGGGTGGTGATGTCGGAGTCCAGCACGCGAGTCGTGTTGCCGGCGATCGGCGTGGTGGACGTGGCGCGGGTGGTGAAGGTCGTGCCCGGCTGCGTCTGGGCATCGTCTTCCCAGTTCACGAAGAAGAAGAGCTTGTTCTTGATGATCGGGCCGCCGAGGCGGGCGCCCCACTGGCCGAAGTCGAACACGCCCGGGTTGACGGCGAGCGAGCCGGCCTTCTTGCCGACGTTGTCCTGGTTGCGCGAGATGCGGTACACCGAGCCGGAGAACTCGTTGGTGCCGCTCTTGGTCACCGCGTTCACGCCGGCGCCGACGAAGTTGCCCTGGCGGACGTCGAACGGTGCGACGTTGACCTGGATCTGGTCCACGGCATCGAGCGGGATCGGCGAGACGCCGGTACGCCCACCGGGCGTGGCGCCGGCACCGAGGCCGAACGAGTTGTTGAAGTAGCTGCCGTCGACCGTGATGTTGTTCAGGCGGCTGTCCTGCCCGCCGAACGACTGGCCGTTGGCCTGCGGCGTGAGGCGCGTGAAGTCGTTGATCGACCGCGACACGGTCGGCAGCGCCTCGAGCGCGTCACGGCTGACCGTGGTGGCGGCGCCGGTACGTGAGGACGTGAGCACGCCGCCGCTCTGCGCGGTGACGGACACGGCTGCGAGCTGGACGGCGGCTGGCACGATCTGGAATGCGACGTCGGCGGTGACGCCGAGCTGGATGCTGACGTTGGCCTGGCTGACCGGAGCATAGCCGATCGTGGTGGCCGTCACGGTGTACGGACCACCGACACGCATGCCGGGTATGGAGTAGCGGCCGTCTGCACGGGAGATGGCCTGATAGGCTGTTCCGGACGGCAGGTGCAGTGCGCGCACACGCACGCCGGCCATCGGCGCGCCCGTTTGCTTGGCGGTCACACGGCCGGCGAGCGAGCCGGTCGTGACCTGTGCTGGCAGAATACTCGCTGCGGCGGCCATGCAGACCGCAAGCAGCGACGCGACGAAAAATTTCCTCATTCCGGGTCTCCAGGGGTGAAAAACAGCGCCTGCCGATCGTCGGAAAAGCTAACCGGGCCCGGCGTGGCCCGCGCATTGCAATCGAATGTTCCCGCACCGGCCGCGTCCATTGGATGAGACCGGTCCTGCGCCGCGCCCATGCGTATGGATGAGATCGCATTGGCGTGGGTGATTCCCGAGCGGGTCGTCGTGGCGACCGGCTCATGCCGACAAGTGGTAGATAGTCGCGACCGGGACTGGTGGATCGCTCGCTGATCACCCCGTGACGGAGGAGTTACAGGACCCGTGCGGCGCCGGCGACACCTGACCGGCGGCAGCGGGGCGCGATCCCCCTTCGGATCGCTGATCGTGGCGCAAGGGCGCCGGATACCCGGGACGAGACTCGAACTCGTATACCCCGAGGGGTGGGGGATTTTGAGTCCCCTGCGTCTACCGATTCCGCCACCCGGGCCGGGTGTGATGTCTGAATATAAACTGGCTAGGGCGTATCTGCTAACGTGTTGTCATTGCGGCAGATACGGCTCCCCTCGTACCGCTATTGTCGCGCGCGCGAGGTTCGGCGGACAGATACCGAAAACGCTCGTGTATCGCCGCGCGCCGTCACGCGCCCCAAGTTTTGCCCCAAGTTTTAAGGTCAAACGCCGTCGCCGCGCCTATCGAGCTGAGCGCGTGGTGGGTGGCGACGTCCCGCCTCGTGAGCCGCACTGCGTGAGGCGTAGCTAAGGCCAGCCTCTTCAGCCCTAGTGCGCCGAAAGCCCCCCCGTCACAATGCCGCGGTCGCCTAGCTCCCGGCCACGTACTCCTCGGAATAGGAGCCCCCGAATGCTGGCCCCTACACACAGGAAAGCTTAGTTGCCGTTGATTAGGAAAAACTCATCAGAGTAGCTATGGCGGCATTCTCCGGAATTGGCCGAGAGGGCAAAACCTCTTGAATGCCGACCTCTTGTTCCTGCGAGGCAAACATGTGTAGGTCTCGCGCACCGCTCGCCTGTCCGCCCACAGAACGAGCGTCGCCTCGCCCCGCTGGGGGCGAGAGCGGCGGGGGATCTGAATTCCCCGCTCGCGAGGCCACTGATATCCCTGGCGCGGACAAGACTAGACACTCGTTTCGCACATATTATTGAAATTCGGAGGAAGAGTCGTGTCGTGCGCTGCTAGACGTTCCTGCGCGCGAGTCCGCAATTATCCCATAGGTCTACCAATGCTCGAACAGATTCCATTCGGCACGAACGACTTCGCTGAGAACCCAGAGCCGCGGTGTCCAGTCGTGCTGCTTCTTGACACGTCGGGGTCGATGAGCGGGCGACCGATGGCGGCTCTCAACGCCGGTCTCCAGACATTCAAGGACGAGCTGGTCGCGGATTCGCTTGCGGCGAAACGAGTCGAGGTTGCAACCATCTCGTTCGGCCCAGTGCAGGTCCAGCACGACTTCGTTGGCGCGGCTACCTACCAACCGCCGACATTGGCCGCGTCCGGAACGACTCCGATGGGCGAAGCGATTGTGCTTGGGTTGGACCTCATCCGTCGTCGAAAGGAGGAGTATCGCGCCAACGGTATCGCGTTCTATCGCCCGTGGGTCTTTCTGATCACGGATGGCGCCCCGACGGATAGCGTGCATCAGGCCATCGCGGCCATTCAAGAGGGCTCGGCGAGCAAGGCGTTCTCATTCTTCGCCGTCGGAACCCCAGAAGCGAACATGGAGGTGCTGGCACAACTGTCGCCAGACCGCCCGCCCTTGGTTCTGGACAACCTGCGCTTCCGCGACTTGTTCGTGTGGCTCTCAAACTCGATGCGCTCGATCTCGCGCTCCACGCCGAGCACTGAGGTGCCTCTCGTCAACCCGGCGGCGCCGGGCGGATGGGCGTCAGTCTCTGTGTGAGCTCGTGGACCAAACGAACAGCGTGAGTAGCGGCAGGCCGTCACCTGCTGAAGCGTGGCGTATCGTTGGCGGTTCGGTACGCGGCACTTCGCACGTTGACTCTGGCACGCCGTGTCAGGATGCGTGCGAGTTTGCCATTTTGCGTGCTGGAGACGACGCCGTCGCCGCAATTGTCACCGCAGACGGCGCTGGTAGCTCAGCGCATTCTGACGAGGGTGCGGAGCTGGCATGCGCTGCTCTGCTGGGCGAAGTCTCTGACTATCTCGACGGATACGAGCTCTCGGCCATCGACTCCCAAGTCGTGGAGGAGTGGTTTGTACGAGTGCACCAAGCCGTCACCGAACGGGCGGCCGAGCTTAACGTCCAGGTACGAGAGCTCGCGTGCACGCTGCTTCTCGGCGTGGTCGGAATGAACCGCGCGGTTTGCGCGCAGATTGGCGACGGTGCAATCGTCGTCAATGATGCCACCGCCGAAGGTGGATATGCGCCCGTCACGTGGCCTCAGTCAGGCGAGTATGCGAACCAGACTTTCTTCGCGACCGACCAAGAAGCACTGCGGCATCTTCAGATCGCCTTGCTCGAAGATCGACGAATTGATGAGATCGCGCTATTCTCCGACGGATTGGAGAAGTTGGCGCTGAATATGGGTACACGCTCCGCTCACGGGCCATTTTTTGAGTCGCTGTTCAGGCAGCTCAGGCCGCTGAGTCGTGGAGCTACCGCGAACATCGAGGGGCAGTTTCGCGCCTTCCTCGATTCTCCCGCCGTGAATGCCCGCACAGACGACGACAAAACTCTGGTGCTCGCGACGCGGCGGCATGGCGCGTCCCTGTTGCCTGTCAGCAACCAATAAGGCGCAGAAATGAAGGGTCCTTCCGTTCCGGTGCACGGACGCGGCTTCGTTGATGGTGCTGGCCGTCAGGTGCGTCTTGGGCAGGAGCTTGGACGCGGTGGCGAGGGTACTGTCTATGACGTCGTCGGCGCCCCGACTCAAGTGGCGAAGGTGTATCATCATCAGCCTGACAGCGACAAGGCGGCGAAGCTCGCTGCGATGACCCGCGTAGCTTCGCCGGCACTTTCTACTGCAGGCGCGTGGCCCATGGCGACATTGCATGCGTACGCAGGCGGACCTGTCGCGGGCTTGATCATGCCCCGCGCGAGAGGCGTCGAGGTGCATCGTGTGTATAGCCCCGCGTATCGCAAGGCCGAGTTTCCCGGCTACGACTGGGAGAAACTCATCTTCATCGCGAGAAACATCGCCGCAGCGGTCAGCCATATTCACCACGCAGGACACGTGGT
This sequence comes from Gemmatimonadaceae bacterium, assembly GCA_020851035.1. Classification (NCBI taxonomy): domain Bacteria; kingdom Pseudomonadati; phylum Gemmatimonadota; class Gemmatimonadia; order Gemmatimonadales; family Gemmatimonadaceae; species Gemmatimonadaceae bacterium. Next base: position 55,626 of record JADZDM010000004.1, read on the forward strand.
CGGCGACATGAACGAGGGAAACGTACTTGTCGCGCCGAACGGTATTGTCCAGCTGATCGACTGTGACTCGTTTCAAATCGACGATGCTGGAGAGTGGCGCCTCTGTGAAGTGGGCGTGGCGAATTTCACGCCACCAGAGCTACAGTCTGCGTCCTTCCGCGGCGTCGTACGGACACCGAATCACGATGCCTTTGGCTTAGCGGTGTTGATCTTCCATTTGCTCTTCATGGGTCGCCATCCGTACGCAGGTCGGTTTGGCGGCACGGGCAATATGCCACTCGAGCAAGCAATTCGTGAGCACCGTTTTGCATTTGGCCGCAACGCGGGTTCGGTGCTGATGGCACCGCCGCCTGATTCCCTGCCCCTGGTCAGCGCATCAGAATCGCTCGCGGCTATGTTCGAGAGGGCGTTTGGCGAAGCAGGTTCACGCCCGGGCGCGCGCCCGAGCGCTAAAGCGTGGGCATTGGCGCTCGACGGATTACGGGCGGAACTCGCGACCTGCAATGTCAACCGCGCTCATCGCTTCCATCGATCACTCGGGACAGCATGTCCATGGTGTGCTATCGAAGCGACCGGCGGACCGAACTTCTTCGTGTCAGTAGTTGCAGCGGTTCAAGCCACGGCGGGCGGCTTCGATCTACACGGCGTGTGGGCATCCATCATTGCCCAGACAGCACCGGAAAGAGATCCGCCGTTCCCCGCACCAGTGGTCGGTGCGCTCACGCCGAGCGCGAAGGTGACCTGGTGGCGACGGCTGGCGTGGCGAACCCAGAAGTGGCTCATGCGGGCGTCCGTCGCCGGTGGTGTCGTCGCATGGATCGCATCTGCTCAAGGTCACGCCGTGGACACGCGGGAGAAGCTCGCCATCGTCGGTGCCGGCGTAAGCGCGTATGCTCTCCGAAGAGTGTCCCGCCTCGCGCACGAGCATGTTCGCTTGAAGGCTGCTGTCACGGATGCGCGCGCGCGACTCCGCGGCCTTGAGGCCGAGTGGGTCTCGGAACACCAGAAAGCCGCGGATCAGTTCAGCAGACGCGTCGCGGATCTTGCTGCCATGCGCGACGAGTATCTGAAACTCGAGGAGTCAAAGAATGCGGCGCGTCAGAAGCTTGATCGAGAGCGTCTGGCACAACAGCGGCGCGCATTTCTCCAGAAGCACTACATCAGAACTGCAACGCTGAGTGGAATTGGTCCAGGGCTCACGGCGACCTTGGCGTCGTTCGGCTTTGAGACTGCCGCTGATCTGGAGGGGAGGCGCGTGTACGGCGTTCCTGGATTCGGACCCGCGCGCGTGGCTACGCTTATGGCGTGGCGACAAGGACTCGAAGCCAGATTCCGATTTGACCCGACGAAGCCCGTCGATCCCGCCGAGGTGGCTGCGCTTGAGCAGAAGTTTGCTCGGCGGAAGGTTGAGATTGAACGAACACTTCTCGCGGGCCCAAGTGACTTGCGTCGAATGCTCTCATCTCACAGTCAAGTCAGGCAGCGACTGGAGGAGCGTTTCGCAGCGCAGCGGAGAGAAGTCTCCCTCTCTGAAGCTAATCTTGCGGTTGGACAGTGAGTGACATCCTGGGACTGGGTATCTAATCAACTGGTTGTTCTGCGAAGATCCGATTGTCGCACTTGTTCGGAACTACTGTTACGACGCAATTGTCACCTGAACTCTATACATGCTTACGAAGCTGACGCTTAAGAACTTTCGCGGATTCGAGGAGCATGAGCTTCCCTTGCGCAGGCAAACGATCATCGTCGGCCGCAACAATGCTGGCAAGTCAACGATTGTCGAAGCCTTGCGGCTTGTTGCACTGTTCACGTCCAGATTGCCGACTGGTACTTTCAGACCGCCACCGGAGTGGCTCGACCAGCCTGGCGCCGGGCGAGGAATTTTCTCGTCGCTCGACGGTACGTCTTTCGATTTTGACACTGCTCACCACCGATATGCTCCGCCGCCAAGTGTGATCACAGCCGAGTTCTCGCATGGTGCGGTTCTACGGCTTTACGTCGGCGATTCACAAATCTTCGCATCTGCGCAGAATCAGCAAGGTCGCCTCGTTGGTGACCGAGCGAGCGCCCGACTTCTCGCGCTTCCCCCAGTTTTGATCATGCCGCAGATAGGTCCGCTGGCGCTCGAGGAACGGCTGCTCAATTCTGAATACGTGCGCAGGATGCAAGGCACGCCGCTCGCGTCCCAGCACTTTCGCAATCAGTTGCATCTGGATGCTGAGGGCTTCGAGCGCCTGCAGAAGCTCGTCGAAGACACTTGGCCCGGAGTCAGGATCGACGATCTTCTTCTTGAAGACGCTGCTGGTATCGATGCGTCTGACAAACTGAATCAGCGTCTTCTACGACTCATGATTCGCAACGACGACTTTGTTGGTGAAGCTGCACGAATGGGTACCGGCCTTCAAATGTGGCTTCAGACGATGTGGTTGCTAGCGAGAGCGTCGAGTGATGCGACTGTCATTCTCGATGAGCCGGACGTGTACATGCATCCAGATCTTGAGCGTCGCCTCGTGCATGTGGTCAGTGGGCGGTACGCGCAGTCCATCATTGCTACTCATTCGGCCGAGATCATGGCGGAGGTCCAGCCTGATGAAATTCTCGTCGTTGATAGGAGTAGATCGTCGTCAAGCTTTGCATCAACCCTACCTGCTGTGCAGGGAGTCCTAGACGCACTTGGGAGCGTACACAACCTTCAGCTAGCTCGACTGTGGACGGCTCGCCGCCTCCTGCTCGTTGAAGGTGACGATATTGCGATTCTAGGTCCAATCCACTCAACGCTGTTCCCTAACTGTTCGTTACCGCTCGCCTCTCTCCCGCGTGCTGAGGTTGGTGGCTGGGGCGGATGGGAGCGTGTGATGGGATCTGCTGACGTTATGCGAAACTCCCTTGGTGAGCAGATCATGGTGTACGCGCTATTTGATCGAGACTTTCGCACGCCGACCCAGATCCAAGATCGCCTCGAGAAGGCAAAGCGGGCTCGTATCAATGCTCACATTTGGCAGCGAAAAGAGATTGAGAACTTTTTGCTAGTCCCAAGTGCCATCATTCGTGTGCTGTCCGCTCGAGTCGCCCGTCGTGAAGAGTTGCCGACTGCACAGGACGTGGAGGGGGCGCTCGACGCTATCGAGGCGGAGTTATGGGCGAGTGACACGGAGGTGTGCCTTGTGACTTCATTCGGAGCAGAAGTCAAGAACAACACAGGTACTGCGCTGCGCAAAGCACGTGAGTACGCTGATCCACTGCGAGCAACGCGTGAGGGTCGTTGGGCACTTGCGGGAGGGAAGCAAATGCTGTCGCAGCTCTCCAAGTGGACGCAAGATCGGTACGGCGTGTCATTGAGTGCACTGGCCTTGGCGCACGCCTTACAGCCAGACGAGATTGCTGCAGAACTCAAAAGTGTGCTTACCGCTGTTGAGACCGGAACACCGCTGGAATGACTTTGCGGCGTTCCGAGTTACTACGACAACCTCTCAGCAAGAGAAGATGTTCGCTCAGTTGGGAGTCGATACGATGACTCCGTTTCGGACGTATCGGTTCCGCAGCGACTCGGACTCGTGGAAGATCATAGCTAGAAAATACTCGATTCGGGTGGCGACGAGTGCTCGTGTTCCTTTCGTCTGCCCGTAGATGCTGATTGCCGCAAGCAGGTCGGGTGTGTTTGGGCTGGAGAGGCTCTGTGACATCCACACACCACCGCCGCTGATTCCATTTTGTTTCTTCATCGAATACAGACCGTCAATGTCAAGCACGCGATCTGGTCGAAACTTTATCGCGACGTGATGCTGTGCATTAAATGCACCTTCACCGATAGCTCGATACCTCGATGGCTCCAGCTCTACACCAGTGAAGATCGTCATTTTCGGATGAAAGGACTGGTCAGCGTCGTTACGGTTTTGGTGTGCAACCGGATAACCCAGAATCGTCCAGAACTTTGCGTTGCTCGTCGTTTCGGCGAGACATATGTCCTTCATCTCAATCCATCGGATATCGCGCAGATCCTCGGCAATCTCGTCTGGCAGTTGCACAACTGCAGCGTCTAGCCAGTCTCTCGAGCGTTCTGCACAAGTCCCCGTCGTCGAAAAGGTCGGCAGGGTGAAGAAGTGAGTGGATCCGCCCAGAACGAGCTCGCCGTGCTGCGCCCAATCTGTTACGTGAGCAGCCGTGAGTGCAAAGTGCATTCCGTCAATTCGCAAGAGAACGCTTGAGCCGACAAGCTCAAGTGAACCATCAGTGCGTTCGAGGCCGATGGGCCTGACGCATGAACTAGTCTCTGCCGCAAAGCTTAGCGCTCGAGTGTTTATGAGTTCGCGAGCTAAGCGCTCCTTGGGTGTTCTTGGCTTATTCCTTCCTCGCGTCATATCAGACCTCTCCCGGGAGCACGAAATTCATTGGATTAGAATCTCTTGCACGAGATGCCGTTCTCAGTCGTAGACGGAGTGCGGACACAAGGTCGATGGGTAGCTTTGTGTTGCCGACTCTCATTTGCAAGTGAAGCTGATTGCAATTGTGCGCGGCAGTATCCTCGACTCTCGTGATGGGTGAAAGCGGAGCCAACCCATTCTGCTCAAGTCTGACCGAGGGACTAGCGTTCGGCGTCGATGCGTTTGACGACCTCTGCCACCGTCCGTGTCTCAGTGCGCACGAACACGGAATCCAGGGGGTAGTCGCCCCAGCCGGAACCGCCAGCGACATCGACTCCCTCTGGGTCTTCGTCCACGTGAGTGTCAATGATCGTCTGAAAGTCCTCAGGTAGTGATCGTCTCAAATGCCCCACCCGGGTGATTCACGGCTCGGAGGGAGCGGTGAGGGTCGCGCGGACGAGCCCCGCCTTCCGCTTCTCGCGGAGCCGGTAGGAGTCGCCCTTGATGTTCACGGTGGTGGCGTGGTGCAGCAGCCGGTCGAGGATCGCGCTGGCGATCACGGCGTCGCCGAAGACCTCGCCCCAGGCCCCCAGACTCTGATTGCTGGTCAGCAGGATCGCGCCGCGTTCATAGCGCCGACTGACGAGCTGGAAGAAGAGGTTGGCCCCCTGCCGATCAATCGGGATGTAGCCGATCTCGTCGATGATCAGGAGCTTCGGCTGCGTGAGGAGCTTCAGCCGCTCCTCCAGCCGATTCTCATACAGCGCCTTGCCGAGCGTGGTGATCAGGGCGGTGGCGGTGGTAAACATCACGCGGAGGCCGAGCCGGCACGCTTCCATCCCCAGCGCGACGCTCAAGTGCGTCTTGCCGACGCCGGGCGGCCCGAGGAGGAGGGCGTTGGCGCCGTTCGCGACGAAGCGCATCGTGGCGAGCTCCTTGATCACCTTCGGGTCGATGGACGGCTGCGCTTTCCAGTCAAAGCCCTCGAGCGTTTTCTGAAACGGGAAGCGGGCCATTTGGATGCGCATCGTGTGATGCTTCTCCTGCTTGGCCGCGACCTCCGTTGCCAGGACCGACGTCAGGAAGGCGCTGTAGCTGAGCTCCTGCTGCGCGGCCTGCTCGAGGAGTGTGGAGAGCGTCTGGCCCACGCGTGTGAGCCGGAGATGCTGACAGTGCTGCGCCAGCGTCTCCATCTCGACCGCCGGCGAGTGGGTGTCGCGCGTCATGCGCCACACTCCGCGGCATACTGCTCGTACACGGCGAGGTCGCGCGTCATCACCTCGCCGGCGACGGGATAGCGTGGATCGTACTGCGGCGGTGCGGCGAGCAGTGGCGTCTGATCGAGGCGGAGCAGGCTCGCATAGTGCGCGGGCAGCATCGCCACGGTGTGACGCGGCTGCCGGGCGTGCGTGGCGACGACGGTGTCCCGATGCCAGATCGTGAAATCCTGCGCGTGTTCCTTCACGGTCACCGTCGCGCCCACGAGCTGCGCCGGCACGCTGTAGCGGGCGCCATCGATGCTCACCAGCGCGTCGGTGGCGACCTTGCGCTCGCGCGTGTGCGGCAGCGCATACGCCGGACGGCCATCGAGCGGCGTGAGCGCTTCGCGCGCGAAGCGCACGGCCGGACGTTCGTGCGTGGTCCCGTGCTCGCGCTGATCGGCGATGGTCGTCGCCCACTCCAGCAGCCACGCATTCAGGTGCGCCCACGAGTGGAAGCGCTTGCCAGCGAGCGCATTGCGCACGACGTACTTCACGCCGGATTCGACTTTGCCTTTGGTCTGCGGCCGATACGGCTGACAGGCGACGGGCCGCACGCCGTAGTAGCCGCAGAAATCGGCGTAGATCGGGTGCCAGCGGATCGTCTCGCGCGTGTGCAGGAGCACCATCGCCTTCGCGTTGTCGACGAGCGTGGTGTCGGTGACGCCGCCGAAATGCTGAAAGGCCTGTTCATGGCCCGCGATCCACTCGCGCAGGCGCTGCCGCGCAAACGCGACCGCAAAACAGCGACGGGAAAAGCCGAGCGTCATCACGAAGAGCTGCACGACCTCGCGGACGTCGGCGATCCACACGCGCGTCTGGCCGAAATCGACTTGGGCCTGGGCGCCAGGCGCGGTCTCGTACCGCACCGTCGCCGCCGCGGGCGTCGCGGCCTTGCGCAGCGGGACCACCGCCCGTCGCACGATGATCACCGAGCCTGAGAAGCCGCGCTCCCGCAGTTCCCGGAAGAGGACGGTCGCGTTGTAGTCGACCTCCGGGGCGCGGCAGGCCAGCCAGTCCTTGTACGGATCGAGGCACGACACGACCGCCCGTGGCGTCCGCGGCGCGTACTGGCCGCGCCGCGTCCAGCGCTGCACCGTCTTCCGGTCGAGTCCGTAGGCCCGAGCCACGGCGGCCACCGCCTCGCCCCGCGCCCGCGCCTGCACCACCTGCTCCACCACGGTTTCCGTCAACATCGGGGCTGCTCCGAGCCAAGGCTGCTCGGAAGATGCCCCGCCATCCGGTCCTACCAGCCACTCCAGTCTGCCATCCATTGCCCAGCTCCCGCGGTGGGGGTGGGGCATTTGAGACGATCACTGGGTGGGGAATTTGAGACGATCACTGACAACGTGAGCCGTGGCGTGTTGGTTTTTGGTCATCGTCTGAGCGTTGGTCTACGAACGGTTTACGGGTCGGTCGACGGGAGTGGCGGGACTGTGATGAAATGTGCCGTGTGGTACCGAGCGTACGCCCGTGGGTCTGCGAGGACCAGTGGGGGGCACGTTCGGAAGTGGCTTGTCGGAATGGACGAGGTCGCCAAGGCGCGCGTGGCCAAGCCGTGCCAGGCGAAACTGAGAGGTGTTGTCAATGGGGTCGGTGCATTCAGCTCCGCCGTGACGTGAACTGCGCTTGGCCTTATCGCCCCATGCTTCGCCCCAACGCGCTTCCAGCCTGACCCCGCTTTCTCGCTGTAACTCTTTGTCCCGCAATAACTTCGGCCCCAGAAACACAAAAGACGCCGGGCCTTTTGAGTCCCCTGCGTCTACCGATTCCGCCACCCGGGCAGGATGACGCCCCAATTATAACCGGCGCCTGCGGCTCGCGCGAAACGGTTGCGTCGCAACGGGTTGTGCGCATCCCCTGAGAATCCGCCGCATCAGCACACCGCGCTGCCGTGGGCATGAGCCGACGCGAGCGCAGCCGGGCCCGGCTGATACGTCGCTGCAGCGGATCGCCGCATCCTCACGGCGCCACACCATCCCGCCGCAGCTCCTCTGCGGTCGCTGCCCGCGCCACCGTGCCCGGCGGATCGGCATACCATCCGGGATCGGCCTGACCCGTCACCCGGTCCCGCACCTTCAGCAGCGTGAACATCCCGCCCATGTCGATGTGCCCCTTCGGACCGGCCACCCCCGCCATCGGTACCGAGTTCGCCGGCACCGGCATCCCCATCAGGCCGTGATCGCCCATGCCGGTCTGGCCCATCGTCATGTACTGCGGCAGCAGTGACGCCGTCGCGCCATCCACCTTCGCCCGGTCCACGCCGATCAGGTTCACGCCGCTGTGGCCCATCTGGTTCATCGTGTGATGGGTCATGTGGCAGTGCATCGCCCAGTCACCGCTCGCCTCGGCCGTGAACTCCACTGTGCGCGTGGTGCCGACGGGCACGAGCGTGGTGCTCTCCGGGAACTGCGCACTGCGCGGCACCTCCCCACCGTCGGTGGCGGTCATGCGCCATGCCAGCCCGTGCACGTGGATCGGATGGTGGCTCATCGCGCCGAGATTGCCGAAGCGGATGCGCACGTCGTCCAGGCGCTGGATCACGAGCGGCGCCGTGCCCGGGAACGCGCGACTGTTGAAGGTGAGGATGTTGAAATCCGTCATCTCGTTCGGGTCCGGCCGCGCGGTGTCGAGCGCGATGCGCCACTCACTCGACAGCAACGCGAAGTCCCGCGCCGGGCGCCGCCGCCCGCCCCGCGGGTGCACGACGATCATCCCCATCATGCCCAGTGCCTGCTGGGTCATCTCGTCGTAGTGCGGGTGGTACAGGAAGGTGCCGTGCTGCTCGAGGTCGAACTCGTACACGAAGGTCTCACCGGACCGGATCGGCGGCTGGCTCACGCCCACGGTGCCATCCATGCCCGACGGCACGAGCAGCCCGTGCCAGTGAATGCTCGTTGCCTCGGGCAGCCGGTTGGTCACGTACACGCGGATGCGGTCACCCTCGACGGCTTCGAGCACGGGACCGGGCGTGCGGCCGTTGTAGCCCCAGCAGGTGGCGGTCAGCCCCGGCGTGAACTCATGCCGGCACTCTCCCGCCGTGAGGTGGAAGACCTTCACGCGATCCACCACGCGGAACGGCAGCGTGGCACCGTTCGGCACGATCACGGGGGTGTAGTCCCGACCCGGCACGCCGGGGGCCACGCGCGCACCGCCAAGCCGCGGGCGCGGCGCCACGGTATCGGGCGGCGTGGCCGGCGCCGCGACCTGCTCGTGCACGTGCTGTGCCCGGGCGATCGTGGCCGCGGCTGCCGAGGCGGTGAGCACCGTCACGCCCTGCCCGATCAGCGCGCGACGCGACATCGGTGCCGTCGCGCCGGTGTCGCCGTCGGCGGCGTCGCCCTGCTGCGCCTGGTCGCGCGTTTCGTCGCTCATCGCTGCCCCATCAGAAGTTGCGCGCATCGGTGGCGCCCGCATCGCGCTCCAATGCCGTGAGCGGCGCCAGTGAACCGCCGACAGCGCGCTCGAGTTGTGCGCGCACCGTCCAGTAATCACGCAGCGCCTCGACGTACGCCTGCCCGGCATCGATCTCGGCCTGCTTCGCAAGCAGCAGCGTGAAGACGCTCTGCGCCATCGCGTTCACGAAGCGCTGCGACTCGGCCACCACCCGCTGCCGCAGCGGCAGCACGGTGCGACGCAGGTGATCGACCCGCGCGCGCGCCGCATCCAGCCGCGCCGCGAGCTGTTCCACCTCGGCCGAGATGTCCACGGCGAGCGCGTCGTGCCTGGCGCGCGCCTGCCGGAACTGCGCCTGTGCGCGGGACAGGCGTGCCTGCCCGCGATCGAAGAGCGGCAGCTCGAACGAGGCCGAGACGCCGCGGAACGTGCCGTCGGGATCCTGCTCCTGCGCGACGCCGATGGTGCCGTCGGGGAGGACGGCGAAGGCGCGCGTGAACCCCGCCAGCCGACCCGCCGCCTCGACGTCGAAGAACGCGGCCTGCAGGTCGAGCCGGCGGGCGCGTGCGAGCACTGCGAGATCTCGCGCAGTCGGCAGCGTGTCGGTCGCCGGTTCGAGACGTGGCGTCACGTGCCAGGCCGTGTCGGCGCCGGTGCCGAGCACACGTGTGAGCTCCGCGCGCGCGGCGCGACGCTCGGCCTCGGCGGACAGCAGTGCGAGGCGCGCATCGGCGGCGAACCCCTTCTCCAGCGACACGTCGTATTCCGACAGGTTACCGGCGTCGCGCAGCGCCTGGGCGGCCGTGGCGCTCGCCTCGGTGGCCCGCAGCACCGTCTCGCGCAGTTCCTGCATCTGGCCCGTGGCCTGTGCCTGCACGTACGAGACGCGGACCAGCGCGACGAGGTCGATCACTGAGGCGGCGACCCGCGCGCGCGTGGCCGCGAACGCACTGGCGGCGACACGTCGGCGGAGCGGCGCCTTCAGCATGTCCAGGAACGGCACGGTGAGTCCGAGCAGCTGCAGGCCGGTGCCACCGCCGATGGTGGGGCGCAGCCGGTCACCGGCGAGGACCGGATTCGCGAACAGACCGGCCTGCACCACGTCGGCCTGCGCGATGCCGAGCTCCTCGAACGCGGCCTGCAGGTGGCGATTGCGCAGCAGGGCCACGCGCACGGCGGTGTCGGCCGCGACCTCGCCGCGCAACGCGGTGCGGGCGTAGGCGCGTGCGCTCGAATCCTCCGCGCTGCCCTGCACCCAGGCGATCGGCAGCGGCAGGCGTGCACCGACCAGTGCTTCCACCTCCCGCAGCCCACCCTTGTGCGGCCCGCTGGCGCAGCCGGTTAGGAGCAGCGTGAGAAGCACCAGCGTCCGCAGCGATCGGTCGGAGCCTTGATGCAACGTCGGGCAGCGGGGTTCGGGCATACTCGGGCGACTGGGATCCACGGCGTACGCACGCACTGCGCGGGGCGGCGCACGAGGAGGCGTCCGGGGCGTGCCGGCCGGCTGACGCCGGTCCGCACAGGAACGCAACTGCAAGGTAGCGCCCAGCCACGGTGCCCGGGACAGGCGCCGGTGCGGCGTGCGTGCCATTCTTCCGCCTGCCTGCGCTTCCGACTTCCTCTCCTGCCCCGGATCCCGATCGTGCGTCGCTGCCTTGGCCTCCTGCTCGCACTGCCCTTCCCGCTCGCCGCCCAGTCGTCGCTCTCCCGCGCTGAACTCGCGATTCGCAGCGAAGTCGCGCGGCAGCGAGAGGACCAGGTGGCGTACCTCGAGCGCCTCGTCAATATCCCGAGCGGCACGCTGAACACCGCCGGCGTGCGCGAGGTGGGGCGCGTGGTTGCGGCCACGCTGGACTCGCTCGGCTTTCACTCGCGCTGGGTCGAGGTGGCGCCGGAGATGAAGCGGGCCGGTCACCTCGTGGCGACACACGTCGGCAAGCCCGGCACGCCGCGCATCCTGCTGATCGGCCACCTCGATACGGTCTTCGAGGGGCCGAACGCCCGGTTCGAGCGTGCGGACACGATCGCGACCGGCGCCGGGTCGAACGACATGAAGGGGGGCGACGTGGTGATCCTGTATGCACTGCGGGCGCTGCGGACGACCGGTGCGCTCCGGGACCTGAACGTGACCGTGGTGATGACCGGTGACGAGGAGTATCCCGGCGACCCGTTGCCGGCGGCGCGGGCTGCGCTCCTCGAGGCGGCCCGTGACTGTGACATTGCGCTGGCATTCGAGGGCGGCTCGCGCACGCAGGCCACGATCGGGCGCCGATCGGCGAGTGGCTGGGTGCTCAGGGTCACCGGCCAGCAGGGGCATTCGTCCGGCGTGTTCCGCAGCGGGTATGGCGCGATCTACGAGGCCGCGCGGATCCTCGACGAGTTCCGTCGCGAGCTGGCGAGTGAGGCGAACCTCACCTTCAATCCCGGCACAATCGTCGGCGGCTCGAACGTGTCGTACGACACGCTCACGCAGTCGGGAACGACGGCCAGCAAGACGAACATCATCGCGCCCGTGACATGGGTGCAGGGGGACCTCCGCGCGATGGATGCGGCTCAGATTGCCCGGGCCCAGGCGACGATGCGCGAGATCGTGGCACGCCACCTCGCCGGCACCAGCGCCGAGATCACGTTCGACGAGGGCTATCCGCCGATGGCCGTCACCCCCGGCGGCGAGAAGCTGCTGGCCTTCTACAGCGGGGTGAGCCAGGCGCTGGGCTATGGCGCGCTGACGGCCAGTGACCCGGCGCGGCGAGGTGCGGGGGACCTGAGCTTCGTGGCCCCACTCATCGATGGCATCGAGGGCCTGGGGGCGCTCGGCGCCGGTTCGCACTCCCCGAACGAGTCGGTGCACCTGCCGGCGTTGCACATGCAGACGGAGCGGGCAGCGCTGATGCTCTACCGGCTGTCGAAGGAGAAGGCGGAGGCGGTGCGCCGGGCACCGCGGATGTAAGCGCCCGCACCAGCAGCGTCGTGCGCCGAAGGGCGGCCTCGCACGGGCTGAGGCGCGACCGTCCGTCAGTTGTCGTCATCGTCATCGTCATCGTCATCGGCCGTGCCCGAGCGCGCCGGCTCACTGCTGCTCCCGCCCGCGGACACGGTGGCGGGCGAGGTCGCGTCGGGATACGCCAGCTTGCCGCCCGTGTGCCCGACGTTGTACCCTACCGCCAGGAGCGCCACCGTGCCGACGGTGCCGATGACGCGCGCGGCGGAGCCCGCGCGCCCGGCCAGGAAGCCGGCCGCCGAGATACCCAGCACGGCGCCCGCGAACGCCAGGAAGGCCTCGGCGGCCTCCTCGTGCGTTTCGACCACCTGTTCGCCGAGTCGGTCCTCGACGCGCTCATGGTCGGCGTCGCCGGTCTGGAGCGCAGCCCAGCCGCTGACCATCAGGACGGCGAGGAGGGCCACTGGCACCGACCAGGCCCAGCGCGGCGTGATCCCCCTCCGGATCGCCCACAGGGCCGCGAGGGCGAAGAGGGGCGCGAGGACGGCGATGGCGATGGGCAGGTGCACGATCGCCGGATGGAGCGGGGTTGGAAGGATGGACATCTGGAGGCTCCTGATGTTGTGGCGGGCCGTACAACCGGCGGGGTGAAATCCCCGTGGCTTGGCCTCGACTCCATCATCGGTGCTTCCCCGACTGCAGCACATCCGACAAGTGACTTGTTTTCACGGGACACATGACGCATTCGCCCCCCGAACCGCCGATTTCCGCTGCCGACGACGATGCACCGGACGAGGTGATGGCCCCCGACACTCTTCAGGGTCCGCTGCCGCTGGCTATCGTCGGGTTCCTCGTGATCGTGGTGATCGGCGGCGTGACCGACCTGATCATGGACGAGCCGGCGTCACTCTGGTCGTTTCACGTCCTGTTCGAGTCGCTGATGGTGGCAATCAGCCTCGGCTTTGCGATCTACCTGTACCGGAGCTGGCATGCGGCAAGCACCCGGTTGCGGACGACGCGCGAATCGCTGCGCGCCTCGGAGCGCGCGCTCGAGGCACGCCAGGCGGAACGGGATGCATGGCGTCGGAGCGCCGAGCAGGCGCTGGCGGGGCTGTCGCTCGCGATCGATGCGCAGTTCGATGTCTGGGGGCTGACGCGCGCCGAGCGTGAGGTGGCACTGCTGCTGCTCAAGGGCGCGGGCCACAAGCAGGCCGCGGCGCACCTGGACCGGTCGGAACGCACCGTCCGCCAGCATGCGGTCGAGGTGTACCGGAAGGCGGGGCTGCAAGGTCGCGCCGAGCTGGCGGCGTTCTTCCTCGCGGACCTGATGCCGCAGCCGGCGACCAGCCCGGGCGGCTGACCGCCGGCTGCGCCGTCACGGCGTTGGCGCGGCGAGGTACTTGGCGTACCACCCGGTGAAGCGCTCCAGCCGGTCGCGCACGAACGACGGGCGCGAGATCTCGTGGTACTCGTCCGGGTAGATCACGAGCTGGGTCGGCACGCCATTCGAGCGGAGTGCCTGGAACATCTGCTCCCCGCCAAGGATCGGGACGTTGAAGTCACTCGCGCCGCCGAGGAAGAGCGTGGGCGTGGTGATGCGGCCGGCGTTCCAGAATGCAGCGGAGACCTTGTCCCACAGGGGCTTGGACTTCCATGGCTGCCCGAGCTCGCGCTCGTACTGCATGACGTACTGGTCGGCGCCGTACATCGACGACTGCAGCGCGCTGCCCGCGCCACTGGTGGCCGCCCTGAAGCGCGTGGTGCGGGCGATCATGTAGTCGGTGAGGATGCCGCCGTAGCTCCAGCCGCCGATGCCCAGCCGCGCCGGGTCGGCGAGCCCGGTGGCGATGAGGTGATCGACGCCGGCAGACAGGTCCTGCAGCTCCTTGTTGCCCCAGTCGGCGTAGATCGCGCGGTGCCACGCCTCGCCGCGGCCCGAACTGCCGCGGTAGTTCACCGCGAGCACGAGGTATCCCTGCGCGGCGAAGAGCTGCCGCTCGAAGGTCGGCATCCAGGCGCCGGTGTCGAACAGGTGCTCGTCCTGCCCGCTCGGCCCGCCGTGGATGCGGAGCACCAGCGGATAACGGCGTCCCGGCACGAAATCCGGCGGCTTGATGAGCAGCGCGCCGACCGTGAGCCCGTCGGGGTTGCGGAACGAGATGTCCTCGGTGGCGCCGAGCTGCAGTGAGGCGAACACGGAATCGTTGACGTGCGTGAGCGCGCGGAAGGTGCTGCCGGTGAGCTCGTGCAGCTCGGCGCCAGCGACGGCGGTGCCCATGCGCACCACGATCCGCCCGTCACGCGACACGTCGTAGGACGTGGTGACGCGCCGGCCGGACGTCTCGCGCACCACCGCGCCGTCCGCGAGGCGGATGGTCGCGAGGTGCCCGGCACGGTCATCGGACACCAGCACGCGCAGGGCACGGCCGTCGCGCGTCCAGGTCAGCTCCGCGACATCGCGGTCGAGGGCAGTCGCCAGGAACCGCGGCGTGCCGCCGGCACTCGGCACGACGGCGATCTTCGGCTGGTCGTAGGCGTAGAACCGTGGTTCGCTGCCCTGCAGGTAGGCGATCGACGTGCCGTCCGGGCTCCATTCCGGTCCCGAGTCGGGGCCGGGCCAGGTGGTGAGGCGGCGTGGCACGGCGCCCGCGCGGGCCTCGACCACGAAGATGTCGGTGTTGTTGGAGCGGTCGGGATCGGGCTCCTCGCGATTGCTCGTGAAGGCCAGCCGCGACCCGTCAGGGGACCACCGGATCCCGGCATCGTCGAAGTCGCCCGAGGTGACCTGCGTGACGGCCCGGGTCGCGACATCGACGATCCAGACATGGTCGCGGCGCCGGTCGAGGTAGCCGTCGCGGTCGCGCTTGAACGCGTAGCGGTCGATGACGATCGGGCGCGGCTGCTTCTCGCGCACCGAGTCGGGGCGCGTGTCGGGTGACGGATCGTGCACGAGGACGGCGAGCCGCGTGCCATCGGGCGACCAGGCCTGCTCCGACACGCCGCCGCGGAAGTCGGTGAGCTGCTGCGGCTCGCCGCCGGTGCGGTCGAGCAGCCAGACCTGCGACGCCGGCGCGGAATCGCGGCCGGCGAGGAAGGAGAGGAACCGGTTGTCCGGGCTCCAGCGCGGGTCGGTCTCGTCCTCCGCAGAGCGGGTGAGCTGGATGTGCCGGGTGCCCGCCCAGTTCACCATCCAGACATCGGTGTCGCGCGTGTCCTTGAGCGAGTCGATGGTGGAGAGGGTGTAGGCGATCCAGCCGCCATCGGGCGACACGCGCGGGTCGCCGACGTCGCGCAGGCGGTACATGTCATCGGCTCGGAGCGGGCGTCGCGCCTGCGCGTCAAGCGCCGGTGCCAGCAGCAGCGGCAGTGCGAGCGCCAGCCAGTGCGTGGCGCGGCGTCGGATCTGTGCGGTCATGACGATCAGCAGTGCGTGGTGAACCAGCAATCGGGTGCGTGAGGAGTGCGGCCGGTGCCGCGGCGCGCGGTGTCCGGGTCAGGCCTCTCCGGTTGCCGCGGCCGGCGCGGGAGCGGCGATTCGTGCCGGTGCCGTCGCCCACCACATGACCGCCGCGCCGACGGTGCCGGCCAGCAGCGACGCCGCCACGATACCGGCCTTCGCCTGCGCGAGCAACACGGCGTCGGGGAACGCGAGCCCGGACACGAACAGCGACATGGTGAATCCGATGCCCGCCAGGCAGGCCACGCCGGAGACACTCGCCCAGGTGGAGCCGCCAGGCAGCGTCGCGCCGAAGCGCGTCGCAAGCCAGGTGGCGAGCAGGATGCCGAGTGGCTTGCCGAGCACCAGCCCGAGGGCGACGCCCAGGCTCACCGGTCCGACGAGCGCGGTGCCGGCCGCGCCGGAATCGCCCACGAGCCGGACGCCGGCATTCGCTAGCGCGAAGAGCGACATGATCCAGAAGTTGACCGGGACGTGCAGCACGTGCCGCATCCGTGCCAGCGGCGGCTGGGCATCCTCCACCGCCGACTCGATGGCCGCGAGCGCGTGCTGCTGTCCGCCGTTCGAGAGCACGGGCCGGTCATCCTCGCCAGTGGCGGTGGCGAAGTCATCGAGGTGACGGCGCGCCTCCTCCTCGAAGCGTGCCGGCTCGATGCGCGAGCGCGCCGGCACCGTGAGCGCAAGCAGCACCCCCGCCACGGTGGAGTGCACGCCGGAGCGGAGGACGCAGTACCACAAGGCGAGGCCGAGGATGGCGTAGACGCTGGTCCACGCCACGCCGGCGAGGTTCGCGGACACGAGTGCCAGCATCACCGCGCCGGCGAGCAGCAGGTACGTCGCATCGGGCGCGTGGCCGTAGAACAGGCTGATCACCAGCACGGCGCCCAGGTCGTCGGCGATGGCGAGCGCGGCGAGGAACACGGTGAGCGCCGGTGGCACGCGGCTGCCGAGCAGGGCGAGCACGCCGAGGGCGAAGGCGATGTCGGTGGCGGTCGGGATGCCCCAGCCCGCGGCGCCGTCCGTGCCGCGGTTCAACGCCACGTAGATCAGGGCGGGCGCGAGCATCCCGCCAAGCGCGGCGGCCAGGGGGAGCGATGCCGTGCGCAGGGTGGAGAGTTCACCAACCAGGAGCTCACTCTTGATCTCGAGGCCGACGAGCAGGAAGAACACGGCCATCAACCCGTCGCTGATCCACTCGCGGAGCGTGAGCGAGAACACGCTGCTGCCGAAGGTGAGCGCGAGTGGCGTCTCCCAGAACGCCTCCACCGCCGCATGCCCCGCGCTGTTGGCCAGCAGCATGGCGATGCTCGCAGCCACCAGCAGCATCACCCCCCCGCCAGCCTGCCACTCGGCGAACTGGCGGAACGGGCGGCTCAGCCTGACGGCGAGGACCGGCTTCGTGTCGGGGGGCATGCGGGGAATTTAGCCGTCTGCACGCCCCCGTGGGCCGCGTCACTCCTCGGGGTCGGTCCCGCCGCGGGCACTGTCCGCGCGCTCCTGGATCCGCCGGCGCAGCTGTTCCATCATCGCGATGTAGCGTGCCCGCTGTCCCGGCGTCAGGAACTCGCTCAACGCGGCCTGCTCCTTCTGCTGCACGTCCAGGCGCTGCCGCTGCGACTCCAGCAGCTCGTCGAGCAGGCGGGCCGTGGCGGGCGAGCGCGACGAGTCACCCGCTGCGAGCGAGCGGCGCAGCTCGCGCCGGATGCGCATCTCGTTGCGGGCGATGGTGAGCCGTTCGTCGCCGAAGCGGCGGTTGACGTCCATCAGCTTGTTCGCCTGGTCGTCGTTCAGGTTCAGGCGCTGTCGCACCGCGCGGGCGAGGGCCTGGCGCAGTGCGTGCTCGACGCGCTGCCGCTCGGCAATCGCCTTGTTGTTGCGCACCGGGTCGTCGGCATCCTGGCGCGCGGCGGCGGCGGCTTCGCGGCGCGCCTCGCGACGGGCACGGATCGCCTCGCGCGTACCCGCATCGACCTGCTGTGCATGCACCACCAGCGGTGACAGCGCGAGGACGGCGGCCAGCAGCGTGACGCGGAGTGCGGGTCGTGCGGTCATGCTCCCTCCCCTGCCATCAGGTCCATACCCGACTCCGGCTCCGCCGACGGGATTCCGTCGAGCGCGCGGATGTCGTCCTCGAGTGCGCGGAGCTGCTCCACCGAGAGTTCGTCGGTGGACGTCCCGAGTCCGAGCTGCATCGTCTCGCCGGCGACGGCGACACTCTCCGCCGTCGTGACGGCCGGGGTGGTGACGGGCTGGTCGCGGCCGGTGCCGTAGATCGTGGCGAGCGTTCCGCCGCCGACCACCACCAGCAGTGCGGCCGCACGCGCAAAACGCTGCGAGATCGCCGGCCGCCGTGCGGCGCGCCGCGCCGCCAGGTCATCGAGCACCGGCGCCGGGTCCGCGTGGGACGCCATGGAGGGTGCCGGCGGTAGCGCAGCCACGATCCGGCCGATGTCCAGGACGGGCGCGGCACGGCGCGACGCGTGCACGGTGCGCAGGAGTGCCAACTCCGCGGCCAGCTCCGCATCCGCCTCGACGGCCGCGCGCACCGACCGCGCCAAGTCGGCATCGAGTCGGTCGTGCAGCAGGTCGGGCAGCAGGTCCTGCACCTCGAACTTCGTCAGCTCACGCATCGAGAAACTCCTTCACGGCCTTCATCGCATTGTGGTAGTGCACCCGTGCCGCTCCCTCCGTCGTGCCGGCAACGCCGGCGATCTCCCGGTACGACAGTCCCTCGACCACCCGCAGCAGGAACACCTCGCGCTGCGTCGGGGAGAGCCGGTGCACGGCGGCCCTGACCCGCGCTTCCGACTCGTCGGCCACCACGCCCCCGAGCACGTCGTCCCCCGACACCAGCTCCGACCCGGCGTCGTCGATCGCCACGTGCAGGCGATCCCGGCGACCGGCGCGCCGCTGGTCCAGCACCAGCCGTCGCGCGATCGTGAACAACCACGAGCGGAGCGACGATTCCCCCCGGTACCCGTCGAGCGCGCCAAAGGCACGGACGAAGGTGTCCTGCACCAGCTCCCCAGGGTCCCCGGCAGGCCCCAGGCTCGCCACGAACCGCGCCAGTGGCGCCGCGTGGCGCTCCACCAGCTCGGTCGCCGCCCGCTGATCCCCGTCGTACCAGCGGGCGATCAGCGCTCGGTCTGTCTCTGCGTCGTCGCCTGCCAGGGTCGTGTCGGTCATCGCGGTCACCTGGGCAGACGCAGGCCAGCCGGCGATGTTAAGGCCGGCATGCTCGGGCTCCTCGTCGTCGTCCGGGTTCCCGGCTCCCTCGTCCACGCCCCCTCCCGTCACCGCCATGGTCCACCCCGCCCGCCCCGCCCTGATCGCACACCGCGGCATGCCCCGGCAGCACCGCGAGAATACCCTGCCCGGCTTCCTCGCCGCTACAGCGGCCGGGGCCGATGGCTGGGAGCTGGATGTGCACCTGACCCGTGACGAGGTGGTGGTGGTGCACCACGACGCTGTCTTGCCCGCGCTGGCGGGCCGCCTGGCCGGCGCCGCCATCAGGGAGCTGGACTGGGACACCCTGGCAACCGCTGTCGTCGGAGCCGCCGGCGAGCGTGTGCCGTCGCTGGACGCCGTCCTGCTGGCGGCGCCGGAGGACTTCGCGGTCTACGTGGAGGTGAAGGCGCCAGGCCTGGCGCAGCCGGTGCTCGAGTGCCTCAGGCGGCGGCCGCAGGTGCGGGCGGCGGTGCACTGCTTCGATCACCGGGTGTCCCTCCAGGTGCACGGGCTGGACCCATCGGTGCCGGTGGGCGTGCTGAGCGAGAGCTATCCGGTGGACATCCCCCACCTGCTCCGCAGTGCGGCGGCCCGGGACTACTGGCCGCACCACACGATGGTGGATGCGGCCCTGGTCGCGGCGGTCCATGGGGCCGGCGGCCGTGTCATCGTGTGGACGGTGAACGACACGGCGACGGCGCTCCGACTCGCCCGGCTGGGTGTGGACGGGCTCTGTTCCGATGTGGTGGATGAGTTGCGGGCGGCGTTCGGCGGCTGATCCGGAGCCGTCACGGTGTGGCGGCGCTGGTGCATGGCGCGATCCGGTGCGTTCGCGCACATTCGCCGGGCCCCTTGCTCCAGGTCACCACCATGTGGAGGTCGAGTCGTGCGATACCCCTTCGTCCTGCTGTCTGCCGTCGGGACGCTCCTGCAGGCACAATCACCGGCACCGCCGGCACCGGCGCGGCCCGCGGTGGCGCCGGGCATCGGTGCCGTGGCGCTGCCCAATGCCGACCCGTTCCCAAGCACGTACCGGGCGCCGGCGTCGCGGGCCGTCCTCATCACGAATGCCACCATCCTGACCGCCGCCGGCCCGCAGATCGACCGCGGGTTCGTGCTCATGCGCGATGGCCGGATCGTGAGCGTCGGTGCCGGACCGGCGCCATCAGCGGGTGATGCGGAGGTGATCGATGCGAACGGTCGCTACGTGACGCCCGGCCTGATCGACACGCACTCGCACCTGGGTGTCTACGCCGCGCCGGGCGGCGAGGCGTTGAGCGATGGCAACGAGGCGACGGCGCCGATCACGGCGCGAGTGTGGGCCGAGCACAGCGTCTGGCCGCAGGACCCGCAGTTCCCGCGTGACCTGGCCGGCGGCGTGACGACGCTGCAGATCCTCCCCGGATCCGCCAACCTCGTGGGCGGGCGCAGCGTGGTGCTGAAGGTGGTGCCGAGCGTGAGCGTGCAGGGGATGAAGTTCCCGGGCGCGAAGTACGGGCTGAAGATGGCGTGCGGCGAGAACCCGAAGCGGGTGTACGCCAGCCGCGGCCCCTCCACCCGGATGGGCAACGTGGCCGGCTACCGCGCCGGCTGGATCCAGGCGGAGGCGTACCGGCGCCGCTGGGACAAGTGGCTCGCCGACCGCAGCGGTGACCCGCCGCAGCGCGACCTCGAGATGGAGACGCTGGCGGAGGTGCTGCGCGGGAACATCCTCGTGCACAACCACTGCTACCGCGCCGACGAGATGCTGCAGATGGTGGACGTGGCGCGCGAGTTCGGCTACCGCATCCGCTCGTTCCACCACGGCGTGGAGGCCTACAAGCTGGCGGACGTGATGGCCCGCGACAGCATCTCCGGCTCGCTCTGGAGCGACTGGGGCGGCTTCAAGATGGAGGCGATCGACGGCATCCGCGCGAACCTGTCGCTGGTGCACAATGCGGGGGCCCGAGCCATCGTCCACAGCGACGACCCGAGCGGCTCGCAGCGCCTGAACCAGGACGCCTCCAAGGCGCGTGCGGCGGGTGCGGCGATCGGCATCGCCGTCGACGACGCGACGCTCATCCGCTGGATCACCATCAACCCGGCCTGGGCGCTGGACCTGCACGATCGCATCGGCTCGCTGGAGGCGGGCAAGAACGCGGATGTGGTGCTCTGGTCCGCGAACCCGTTCAGCGTGTACGCGCGCCCGGATCGCGTCTGGATCGACGGCGCGCTGCGCATGGACCGCGCCGACCCGCGACAGCACTGGCGCACCGACTTCGAACTCGGGTTCGTGCCGCCCGCCACCCCGATGGCCGGAGGGCGCCGCTGATGCGCACCACGACACAGGCCCGCGCACGCCGGACGTCACTCGCCGTGGCGCTGGCGCTGACCGCGACCCTCGCCGCCACGGCGGGCGCACAGGAAACCGTGGCGATCACCGGTGGCACGATCTACCCGGTGAGCGGGCCGCGGATCGAGAACGGCACCATCGTCTTCACCAACGGCGTCATCACCGCGATCGGGGCGAACGTCGCGATCCCGGCCGGCGCGCGGCGCGTGGACGCAGCGGGCAAGTGGATCACGCCGGGCCTCGTTGCCACCGCCACCTCGCTCGGCGTGGTGGAAGTGGGCGCGGTGCGTGACACGCGCGACCAGGGTGCGCGCGGCACGGACAACATCGCAGCCGCGTTCCGGGTGTGGGATGCGTTCAACCCCGCCGCAGTCACGATTCCAGTGGCCCGCCAGGACGGCGGGATCACGACCGTCGGCGTGATGCCCGCCGGCGGCCTCGTGGCGGGACTGGGTGCGGTGTACGACCTGCGGAGCGGGAGCACCGCCGACGCGATGCTGCGACGGGCGCCGGCCGCGATGGCGGTCACCCTCGATGCGTCGGCGAACGCGGGCACGGGGTCGCGCGCCGAGGCGCTGGCCAAGCTCCGCACCCTGCTGCGTGATGCCCGCGAGTTCAACCTCACGCGCGCGCGGTACGATGCGGGGGCCATGCGGGAGCTCAGCGCCACCCGGGCCGACCTGGAGGCGATGCAGCTGGTGCTGAAGGGCACCGTGCCGATGGTGATCGCGGCCGATCGCGCCAGCGAGATCCTGAACGCGATCGCGCTCGGTCGCGAGTTCGGCGTGCGGGTGGTGATCGCCGGCGCCGCCGAGGCGTGGAGCGTGGCGCCGCAGCTCGCCGCAGCGAAGGTCCCGGTGCTCACCGGGGCGATGAACAACATCCCGGAGTCGTTCTCCTCGCTCGGGCAGCGCCAGGAGAACCTGGCCATGCTGCGCGCCGCCGGTGTGGCAGTGGCCATCCTCGGCAACGGCCCCGGTGGCGAGGACAACTTCAACGTCCGCAACCTGCGCTACGAGGCGGGCAACGCCGTGGCCTACGGCATGAGCTGGGACGATGCGCTGCGAGCCATCACCCTGGCGCCGGCGGAGATCCTCGGCGTGGCGGACAAGGTCGGCTCGCTGGCCGTCGGCAAGGCGGCGAACGTGGTGGTCTGGAGCGGAGACCCGTTCGAGTATGCGACACAGCCGGAGAAGGTCTTCGTCGCGGGCAGTGATGCCCGCGTGATGACGCGCCAGGACCTGCTCACCGCGCGCTACCGCACGTTGCCCGTGCGATACTGACCACCAGCTCCGCACGACCGACGGGCCACCGCCCCCGCCACGCGATCCTGCGTGGCGGGGGCGGTGTGTCTATCGGGCCACGCCCAGCTCCAGGCCCACGTACCAGTTGCGGCGCGGGCTGGGCTCGAGCACCCGCCCGAACGCCCCGTTGACCGTCACGGCACCGATGTAGGCCACGTTCCGGGCGTTGAGCAGGCCGGCGAACGGTTCCACCCGGTAGCCGTGCCACGTCCCGGTCCATGCCGCGCGGAGGTTCGTCACGCCCGACCCCCAGCCCGGCACGCGGATCGTGTTCAGGTCGTCGGCGAACAGTGCGCTGGTCCAGGTCTGGTCGGCGTCGAACGAGACGCCGTGGAACGTGGCCGAGCGCAGCCCGATGCGGAGCTGCTGGGGCGGCACGCCCGGCACCTGCTTCCCGTCGAGTGTATCGACGCGTGTGCCGGTGGTCTGTCGGTAGTCCACGAAGGTGAGGTCGGACCAGGTGTAGGCGACGTTGACTGATGCGAGCTGCGCGAGCTGCAGGCTGCCACCGGCCTCGATCCCGATGTTGCGCGTGCGTCCCGCGTTCTCGAAGAAGGCGGTGCCGTCCACCACGCGTGACTGCACGATCGCGTTCCGCACCCGCGCGTGGTAGGCCGCGACGTTCCAGCTCGCGCGGCTGCCGACGGCGCCGCGGGCGCCAAGCTCGGTGCTCACCGTGCGTTGCGGTCCGAGCGCGGGATTGAAGCCGCCCTGTCGATCGGGGCGCACCTGCAGCTCGGTGGTGGTGGGCGTCTCGAAGCTGGTGGCGATGTTGCCGTACGGCGCGAATGCCGGCCAGCCGGTGAGCGTGACGCCGGCATGGCCGCTGGTGGCCGCCAGCAGGCGTGCGCCGCTGTTGTCACCGCCGTTCACGCCGCCGTCGGCGAGGAACAGGTCCCGCACCCGGAACCGGATGCGATCGTGGCGCATGCCACCGCTCAGCAGCACCCGTGTGGTGGGCTGCCATTGCGCCTGCACGAATGGCGCCAGGCTGCGCACCGTCTCGCGCTGGTCGAGGATGGTGGTGTCGGTGGCCGCAGTGGGCCTTCCCGCGGTCGCGCGCTGGTTGGCGCGACGGTCGTGGAACTGCTGCAGGTCTGCGCCTGCCGTCAGCACGGGGTCCGTTGGCGCCTCACCGAGCGTGCGGCGCGCGCTGATGCGGACGCCGGTGAAGACGCGATCGATGGTGGAGTAGATGCCGCTGGCCGGCGTGACGGTACCCGGCGGCGGCGTGGCGAGGGCGTTGCGGACATCACGCGTGCCGTACCAGGCGGTCACGGCCAGCTCGGCGCGCTGGCCGGGGGCGCCACGGTGATACGAGGCGCTCAGCTGGTCCTGCCGCACACGCTTGTCGGCGCCGCGACGGATGTTCGTCGCGCTGGCGGAGTCGGGCCGGATGGCATACTCGGCGACGGTCAGCGCACCGGGATTGAAGGCGTTCGGCACGTCACTCGCCTGCGCGCGCAGCTCGAGGCGGCTGTCGGCGCCGAGTGCGTAGTCCACGGCGGCGTTCAGCTGGCGCGACTCGGCGGCGCTGCGCTGCCGGAACCCGTCGATCGTGAGCCGGGAGAGCGAGAGTGCGCTGATCGCCTTCCCTGCCCGCCCCACGGAACGGAGTTGCAGCTTCCGCTCGCCGAACGAGCCGCTGAGCATGCGGACCGACTGGGCGAACGGGGTCGGCGCCCGGAGGTCGTTCGAGAACGACAGCACGCCGGCGGCCCCGTTCCCGTAGAGCGACGACGTGCTGCCACGCAGCACCTCGACGCGATCGATGTTGCCGAGGTCGATGTTGGTGAGCTGGCTCTGCCCGTCCGGCAGCGTCTGCGGCACGCCGTCGAGGAACACCTGCACGCCACGCAACCCGAAGTTCGCGCGCGCACCGGCACCGCGGATCGCGATCCGGCTGTCGGTGGCGAAGTTGTAGCGACTGCCGACGAACACGCCGGGGATCGAGCCGAGCGCCTCGTCGAGGTTCACGGTGGGCTGCGCGCGACGCAGCTCGCGGATGCCGACCACGCCCACCGCCCACGGCACGGCATCGAGTCGCCGCGCATCGGCCAGCACCCGCACGGTGACGGTGGTGAGTGGCTGGATGCGCAGGCTGTCGGTGCGGAGCGAGTCAGGGCGTGGCGCGCGCTGGGCCGCTGCGGGGAGCGCGATCAGCGTGACGGCCGCGATGGCACGGAGTGTACGGGGCACGACGAGGGGACGGCGGGACGAATGGGCGCGCGGGGCCGCGACGGATGGCGTCAGCGCGGCGTGGCGGTGATGGTCGGAAGGAAGGCGGGCCGCACGCGGTGCGTGGTGGCCTGCTCGAAAGCAAACCCCGCGCGGAAGAGCTGCGGTTCACTCCACGCCGCGCCGAAGAACGAGATGCCCACCGGCAACCCAGCCACGCGGCCGGCGGGGACGGTGAGGTGCGGGTAGCCCGCGACCGCCGGTGCCGTGGAGACGCCGCCGCCGAAGTGATCACCGGTGACGAGGTCGATCATCCACGCCGGGCCACCGGTGGGCCCCACGAGCAGGTCGCAGCGCGTGCGCCGCAGCACCGCGTCGATGCCCTCGCGACGCGAGAGGCGCACACAGGTCTCACGCGCCGTCCGATAGACGCGGCTGCCGAGCGAGCCGCGCTTCTGCGCCAGCGTGAACGTCTCCTGCCCAAACCACTGCAGTTCCGCCTCGTCGTTCCGCTCGTTCCAGAGGATCAGCTCGGCCAGTGAATGCACCGGGTCGGCGGCGGGCAGCGCCCCGAGGTAGGCATTGAGACCGGCCTTGAACTCGTGCAGCAGCACCTCGAACTCCTCACGGCCGTACTTGTCGGCGTTGGGCACGTTCGCATTGTCCACGATGACCGCGCCGCGGTCGCGCATCACGCGGATGGCGTCCTCCATCAGCGCGTCGACGCGCACGTCGAACCCGAAGTAGTTGCGCGCGATGCCGATGCGCATCCCGCGCAGCCCGTCCACGTCCAGCGTGCGGGTGTAGTCGGCGGGCAGCGCAGCAGGCGCAGTGCGGGTGGCGGCATCGGCGGGATCGCGGCCGATCATGCCGTTGAGCAGGAGCGCTGCGTCCCGCACCGTGCGGGCCATCGGGCCGGCGGTGTCCTGGCTGGCGCTGATGGGGATGATGCCGCTCCGGCTCACCAGCCCGACGGTCGGCTTGAGGCCGACGATGCCGTTGAGGGAGGACGGGCACACCACCGAGCCGTCGGTCTCGGTGCCGACGGCCGCGATGCAGAAGTCGGCGGCGACGGCCGCCCCGCTTCCGGAACTCGAGCCGCACGGCGAACGATCGAGGACGTGCGGATTGCGCGTCTGGCCGCCGCGCCCGCTCCAGCCGCTGCTCGAGCGGTTCGAGCGGAAGTTGGCCCATTCGCTGAGGTTGGTTTTGCCGAGGATCACGGCGCCGGAGGCCCGCAACAGCGCCACGACGCCGGCATCGCGACGCGCGCGGTGCTCGGCGAGCGCCAGCGAGCCGGCACTGGTGCTCATGCGATCCGCCGTGTCGATGTTGTCCTTGAGCAGGATCGGCATGCCGTGCAGCGGGTGCAGGGCGCGTCCCCCCGGATTGGCGTCGGCGGCGTCGGCCTGCGCGAGTGCGTCGGGATTGGCCTCGATGACGGCGTTCACCCGCGGCCCGTCGGCATCGAGCGTGCGGATGCGGCGCAGGTAGTGCTCGGTGAGGGCGCGCGACGTGAGGCGGCCGGCGGCGATCTCGGCCTGCGCCGTGGCGATGGTCAGGTCATCGAGCGGGTCGAGTGCCAGCCGCTGCGCGGCAGCCGTCACGATGGTGCCGGAGGGCTGGGTGGCCGGGAGGAGCGGTGTGAAGCGGCGCAGCGACCCGGCGGCCGAGAGTGCGACTCCGGCGGCGAGGAATTCCCGGCGTTCCATGCGATGCGTCCCCTGGTGTGAGTGGCCCGCGAGTTCCGGCCCCGCGGCGGAGTGTGCGCTGCCGGGCACGGTGGCGCCAGTGCCGTACTGCGGATGCGGGAGGCGCGTCACACCGTGGTGGACGGGGGGAAACGCAAAACGCCTCCGCAGTGGCGGAGGCGTTCGGCACGACCGGGTGGTGCGCTCAGTCGGCGGCGATCGCGTCGGCGACGGCAGCGAGCGGCGTGACGCTCACCTTGGTGCGGCGCTTGTCCTTCGGGGAGAACTCGACGTGGCCATCGACGAGGGCGAAGATGGTGTAGTCGCGGCCAAGGCCGACGTTCTTGCCCGGGTGGACCTTGGTGCCGCACTGGCGGATGATGATGCCGCCGGCGCGCACGAACTCGCCACCGAACTTCTTCACGCCGCGGTACTGCGGGTTCGACGTGCGGCCGTTGCGCGATGAGCCGACGCCCTTCTTGTGTGCCATATCTGCCTCAGCCCAGCGTGATGTCGGTGATCCGGACTTCGGTGAAGCCCTGGCGATGGCCCTGCTTCTTCGCGTAGTTCTTGCGGCGGCGGAACTTGAAGACGATGATCTTCTCGCCGCGGCCGTGCTTGACGATCTGGGCCGAGACCCTGGCACCGGAGAGCGTGGGCACGCCGGTCTTCACCGCGCTCCCGTCCGAGCCGAGCAGGACCTCGTTGAATTCGACGGCGGTACCGGCCTCACCGAGCAGCGTCGGGATGCGGTAGGTCTGGCCAGCACTCACGCGGAATTGCTTTCCGCCGGTGCGAATGATCGCGTAGCTCATGGATGTACGGCGTGTAAGGGTAATGAGCCCACGAAGTTAGCCGACCCGGACGTCAGTGTCAACGGCTGGGCGGTTGCGCGGGCGGCTGGCCGGGACGGTCCGGCGTGGGTCAGGCCAGGGCGTACTGGGCCGTGACGTCCCGCTGGGCCCCCTTCACGACCAGCTTGTACTCGTCGGGCCGCAGGAGGGGATCGTCGCGCAGTTCCAGCGGGAAGGCCACCACCTTCTCCAGCCGCGAGAGGATGTCGGGCTCCTGCTCCAGCACGTACATGGCCACGTCCGGATGGAGCTTCACGACCATCGGGTCGCGCCGCCCCTCCACCCCGATCCGCTTCACCGAGCGCTCCACCCGGCGGACGATCGTCTCCGGGGTGAAGATGCGCCCGGTGCCGTTGCAGGTCGGGCACGGCTCCGTGGTGGCCTGGAGGTGGCTCGCCCGGACCCGCTGGCGGGTCATCTCGATCAGGCCCAGCTCGCTGACCTGGAAGGCCTTGGTGCGCGCCCGGTCGCGGCCAAGGTGCGTCCGCAGCTCCTGCAGCACCCGGTCGCGGTTGGCACGCGTCTCCATGTCGATGAAGTCGCAGACGATGATTCCGCCCACGTCCCGGAGCCGGAGCTGGCGCGCCACCTCCCGCGCCGCCTCCATGTTCGTCTTCATGATCGTCTTCTCGGGGTCCTTCTTGCCGGTGTAGCGCCCCGAGTTGATGTCGATCGAGACGAGCGCCTCGGTCGGCTCGATGATCAGGTACCCGCCCGACGGGAGGTCGCAGCGCCGCTTGAAGATGTCACGGATCTCCGCCTCGACCTCGTGCTTGTCGAACAGCGGCTGCGTCTCCTCGTACAGGTGCACCCGGTCGACCAGCTCCGGGCCGACCCCCTTCAGGTACTCGACGATCTCGTTGTAGAGCTGCCGGCTGTCCACCACCAGCTTGTCGACCTTGGCGCTGAAGAGGTCACGGATGATCCCGCGCGCCAGGTTGGTCTCGCGATGCACGAGCGCCGGGGCGCGCATGAACTGCCGCTTCCGGTTGATGCGCTTCCAGTTGTTGATGAGCCCCGTGAGCTCGCGCTCGAAGGTCTCCGCCGTCACGTCCTCGCCCACCGTGCGGACGATCACGCCGCCGGCATCCTTCGGCAGGAACTCGGCCACCTGCTGCTTGAGCCGCTGGCGCTCGGCACGTTCGCCGATCTTCCGGCTCACGCCCACGCGGGACGCGAACGGCATGTAGACGAGGAACCGGCCGGCCATCGAGACCTGGGCGGTGACGCGGGGTCCCTTGGTGGAGATCGGTTCCTTGCTCACCTGCACGAGGATGGTGTCGCCGCGCTTCAGGACGTCCTGGATCTGCGGCGCCTCCTTCTTCGGCGGACGGCCGCTGGTCGGCTGCTCGCTGCCGCGGGCGGCGGCGTCCTGCGCGGCGTCGGCGGCCTCGTCGGCGTCACCCTCGTCGTCGTCATCGTCGTCGTCGTCGTCCGTCTCGTAGACGAGGTCCGAGGCGTGCAGGAACGCACTCTTCTCGGTGCCGATGTCCACGAACGCGGCCTGCAGCCCGGGCTGCACGGCCTCGACGCGGCCGAGGTAGATGTCGCCGATCATCCGGCGGGCCTCGGGACGCTCGACGAGCAGCTCCACGAGCTGGTCGTCTTCCATGATCGCCACGCGCACTTCCCGTGCGGCGGCGTTGATCAGAATGTCACGCTTCATGCACGCCTCGCGGCACCGCGTGAGGCGACCCGTACACACGCAGCCCGTGGGCTGACCAACGTGAGAACCGGCTGTCACGCAGACACGTGCAAGCCACCAGCGTCCGCCGCACTGCGCGCCGCACCCGGTCGAACCAGCGTCGCCCACCCGCGCGTGAGGCGCGGCTCCGTGAGCTCGACTGCGACCGGTGGTCATCACAGATGACCGGTGCGACGAATGCGGCCCGACCGCCTGACGCCGCCACTCCAGCGCCAGCATTCGATCGGGGTCCTGCACACCGGCACGGGGGTCGCTCCGCGCCAGCGATCACGCGCAGCGCACTCAGGCGCGCCGCACATGGAACGGAAGGCTATCGCGCCGCACGCCGCTGCGGCACCCCGAGGAAGCTGGACGCCGGCCCCCCGGATTGGGCCCAGCTCATCCTCAACCCACCGGGGCCGGACGGCGCGTCAGCGGAACGGGCTGAAGAGCAGCCAGCCGAGCACGACGAGGAAGCCCAGCCCCGCCTGCCACTCGTTGTGGCGGAGATAGAGTGGGAGGCTGAATCCGCTGCGCCGGTCCGCACCGGCCGGCCCACCCCACGCCGTGAGACGCGGCAGGAAGGCCGGCACGTTGGACTCGTAGTCCGTGTACGCCGCACCGTACACGCCGCGCAGGTAGTCACGCTCACGCGTGATCGTCGGCCCGTACACCGCGATCCAGAACCCGATCACGAGCACCACCGCCAGCCAGTGCGCCGCGAGCGCGAATCCGAGCGCCAGCAGGAAGCTCCCGAGGTAGAGCGGGTTGCGCGTGTGCGCGTATGGCCCGGTGGTGGTGAGCTCGTGGTTCTTCACGATGTGCCCGGTGGCCCAGGCGCGGATCAGGACGCCGATGAAGGCCACCCCCCCGCCGATGGCGAGCATCCGCGGCGTGGTGTGGCGCGGGGCCAGCCAGAGGAACGCGGCACCCAGCACGAAGCCGAGCGGCACGCGCGCCCGCTGCACGATCGACTGCGAGCCGTCGGTCACCCGGCCATCTCGCGGACCAGGTGGCGGGCGATGACGAGGCGCTGGATCTCGGACGTGCCCTCGCCGATCTCGCAGATCTTCGCATCGCGCATGTAGCGCTCCACCGGGTAGTCGCGGGTGTAGCCGTAGCCGCCATGCACCTGGATCGCCTTGATCGTCGCCCGCATCGCGAGCTCGGAGCAGAACAGCTTCGCCATCGCGGCCTCCTTGCCGTACGGGCGTCCCTGCTGCGCCAGCATCACGGCGTGGTAGGTGAGGTGCTTCCCCGCCTCGATCTCGGTGGCCATGTCCGCCAGCGGGAACGAGACACCCTGGAAGTTGACGATCGCCTGGCCGAACTGCTTGCGCTCCATCGAGTACTTCATCGACTCCTCGAACGCTCCCTCGGCGATGCCGAGCGAGAGGGCCGCGATGCCGATGCGGCCCGCGTCGAGCGTCTTCATGAAGTTGATGAAGCCACGCCCCTCCACACCGAGCAGGTTCTCGGCCGGAACCTCGACGTTCTCGAAGATCAGCTCGCGCGTGTCGCTGGCGCGCCAGCCGAGCTTGTCCTCCTTCTTGCCCGAGCGGAATCCTGGCATCGGCTGGATCGCGTCGTCGTGCCCCACACCAACGGCGCGCGCGGCATCGAGGTCGCAGGTCTCCTTGGTGAGGATGAAGGAGCTGATGCCCCGGGTGCCGGCTCCCGGCTCCGTGACGGCGGTGACGATGAAGATCTCCCCGACGCCGGCGTGGGTGATGAACCGCTTGGTGCCGTTGAGGACGTAGTGCCCGTTGCGGCGGACCGCGGTGGTCTGCGTGCCCCCCGCGTCGCTGCCCGCGTTCGGCTCGGTGAGGCCGAAGCCGCCCAGCACCCGGCCGGACGCCAGCAGCGGCACGTAGCGCTGCTTCTGGGCCTCGTTGCCGAAGTACACGATCGGCGAGGTGCCGAGCGTGGTGTGCGCGGAGATGGTGATCGAATGGCTGGCGCAGACCTTGGCCAGTTCGTGGATCGCGATGATGAACGCCGTGGTGTCGAAGCCGCTGCCGCCGAGATCCTCGGACCAGGGGATCCCGAAGAGCCCGAGGTCGGCCATCTTCGCGATGTTCGCCCAGGGGAAGGAGGAGTCGGCGTCGTGCATGCCGGCGACGGGTCGCACATGATCGTTCGCGAAGGCGCGAACCATCTCGCGGACCGCGAGGTGCTGCTCGTTGAAGTACAGCGCGTCGTCCATGACCCAGTGAGTTGGGGGCTGCCGCACGCGGGCGCCCGTAAAACGCGGAAACTACCGAAGGAGCGGGTGGCGCGAAGTGTCGGCCGAGGTGCGGGTCGGCAATCGTGCCGTGGCCGGAGCTGGACGCCTTCGTGCCGCCGGTGGTATCAGCGCCGATGGGCCCGGATCACGTCGAGGAACGGCTCGGCGTAGCGGTCCAGTTTCACCGGGCCGACGCCCGGGAGGCCGGCCATCGCCGCGGGCGTGAGCGGGCGCCGGGTGGCGAAGGCCACCAGGGTGGCGTCGGGAAAGACGACGTAGTGCGGCACCTTGCCCTTCAGGGCGAGCTGGGCGCGACAGGCCTTGAGCGCGTTGAACAGCTCGACGTCGGCCTCGTCCACGCCGCCGGCCTTCTCGCTGGACTTCCGCCGTGACTCCCGGGCGGCATTCGGGTCGCGCGGCGCCCGCTCGCGGCGCGGTGCCCCGCCCTCTGCCCCCCAGCCGCTGCGCACCGACGGGGCCGCGCGCCGCTCGCCGAGGCAGTTGTCACACGACCCGCACTCGGCGCGTGCCGCCGGGTCGCCGAACCACTTCAGCAGCGCCTGCCGGCGACAGGTGGTCGCATACGCGTAGCGCTGCACCGCCTCGAGCTTGTCGAACTCCCGCTGCCGGCGGCGGTCGAGCGCGCGCCAGTCGATGGCCACCCGGTCCAGTGACATCCCCGCCTCCACCAGCCGGAGGCCACCGCCGACGCGCTCCACCTGCACGAACTGGCGTTGCTCGAGCCACTCCAGCACCTGGAAGGCACCGGCGAAGCCATTGAACCCCGGGGGCAGGCCATCGAGGTCGATGATGGCACCACGGTGGAGCTGGTCCTTCGCGACGCGCCAGCAGGCGCGCAGGAGTTCGCGTTCCATCTCGAAGCCCTCGCCCAGCTCGTCGCGGATCCGCTCCGGCGTGGCCAGCAGGCGGAGCGAGACGAGGCCGGCCGTGTCGGGATCCCACCGCAGCACGCTGGCCTCCGCGAGCACGCGAAGCGCCGACTCGACGGCCTTCGGCGACACCTTGCCACCGATGCCAGCCGCCAGTTCCT
Source organism: Gemmatimonadaceae bacterium (assembly GCA_020851035.1). NCBI lineage: Bacteria > Pseudomonadati > Gemmatimonadota > Gemmatimonadia > Gemmatimonadales > Gemmatimonadaceae > Gemmatimonadaceae bacterium. The sequence goes on from JADZDM010000004.1 coordinate 87,589, forward strand.
CGGCGGTGGCGTTCACCACGCCGCCACGGTCCGCCTCGCGCTGGCAGCGTCGGTGCACGCTCTCGATCAGGGCGCGGTCCGGCAGCGCCGACTTGATGAAGAATTCGTGCGTGAAGCGGTCCGGGAAGGCGTGCAGCATGATGCAGCGGCTGGGCTGCCCGTCGCGACCGGCGCGGCCGGCCTCCTGGTAATACGCCTCGAGCGTCCCCGGCATCGCGTAGTGGATGACGAGCCGCACGTTCGACTTGTCCACGCCCATGCCGAAGCTGTTGGTGGCGACGATCACCTTGATCCGCTCGGCCATGAACTGGTCCTGCACCCGCCGGCGCCGGTCGTCATCGAGGCCGGCATGGTAGGCGCTGGCGGCGATGCCCTGATCGTCCAGGAACTGGGCCAGCCGCTCGACCGTCTTGCGGGTGGACGCGTACACGATCCCGGTGCCGTCCCCCAGTTCGCGCAGCAGCGAGACCACCACCCCGTCCTTCTCGCGGTCGCCCTTCGCCGAGACGACGCCATAGGACAGGTTGGGTCGGTCGAAGCCGGTGACGATGATCTCCGGGTCCTGCAGGGCGAGGATGCGCGCGATGTCCTCGCGCACCATCGGGGTTGCCGTGGCCGTGAGCGCGATGGTGGGCGGGTTGCCGAGCCGCTGGCGCACCTCGCCGACGCGCCGGTAGCTGGGGCGGAAGTCGTGGCCCCACTCGCTGATGCAGTGCGCCTCGTCGATGGCGAGCAGTGCCACGCCGATCGCCTTCAGGCGCTCCGCCGTCGCGCCGGCGTCGAACCGCTCCGGCGCGACGTAGAGCATGCGCAGCTCGCCGCGCTGGGCGCGGACGAGCCGGTCGCTCACCTCGCCGGTGGTGAGGGTGCTGTTGATGAACGCGGCCGGGATGCCGCGCCGCTCGAGCGCGTCCACCTGGTCCTTCATCAGCGAGATGAGCGGTGACACGACCACCGTGAGGCCGCGCAGCGCCATGGCCGGCACCTGGTAGCAGAGCGACTTGCCCCCGCCGGTGGGGAGCACGACGAGGGTGTCGCGATGGGCGAGCACGCTCTCGATCGCCCGCTCCTGGCCGGCGCGGAACTCGCCGTAGCCGAAGCTGGTGCGCAGGATCGCGCGCGCGTCGTCGATGGTGGGGGCAGTCAGCATGCGGGCCGGTCCCGGACGGGGCGCGCACGCAACGCACGCGCTCCCGCCACCTTCGGGGCACCGGTCAGCACTGCGTCACGCCATCGTGCACGGGTATGCACCGGCACCCTCAGGCGATGAAGCCCGCCTTGGTGGCCTGCTGCGCTTCCCAGCGCGCCCGGAGCCGCTTCCGGCGGGCCTCCATCTCGGCCTCGGCATCGGGAATGGCCATCACGACCTGCTCGATGTTCGCGGCGACGGCGGGCCCGATGCGCCCCCGCAGCTCCGTGAGGTACGGCTGGACCTTGGCGAACGTGCCGATGATCTCGGTGTGCGCGGCCACGAACGACTCCTGCGAGATCGCCCCCTGGACGACCATCGACGCCGCCATGTCCCAGTAGCCGACCACCATGCGGATCCACGAGTTCTTCTCGCCCAGCATCTCCTTCATGTACTCGTCGAAGGATGCCGGATGGAACTCCGTCAGGAACCAGTCGCGCGCCTTGCGCAGTGTCGGCTCGCGCCGCAGGTCGAACAGCTGGATGTTGAGCTGCGCGGATTCGAATGGAGTGGGCATGGGACTGGGCTGGGGATGGGCGGCAGTCAGACGGCGCGGGCGAAGTGCCCACGCGTGAAGGCCTGGCCGAACAGGGTGCGCACGCGATCGGTGCCGGCACGCTCGCCGGCGGCGAGTTCGTCGAGCATCGCGCGGTAGCCGGCAACGATCTCCGCCACCGGATCACCGGGCACGTTGAAGAGCATGCGGTACTGGCGCACGCCACCGCGCCAGAGCCGCGGCAGGTATTCCCCGGCCTCGATCGGGCGCGAGTGGAGCAGGCGGTTGCGACAGGCACTGTCGGTGGCCACCGGGAAGGTGTAGCCGGCCGGGTCGGTGATCGAGATGGCCGGGTGCTTCTGCACGCAGAGGTCGCGGCAGGTCGTGACGACGCGATCGAAGGCGGCGGAGAGCACGCAGTGCTCGATGGTCATGCCCTCGGGCCGCCCGAAGATCACGGCATCGAACCCGGTGCCGCTCCATGGCGCGCTGGTCGCCAGCATCTCCTCGACGGTCTGCTCCACCGACAGCGTGAGACGGCGTGCGCCGAGTCCGAAGAGTTCCGCTGCCGTGTGCTGGTTGAAGACGTTGAGGGCGTAGTCGCCGGTCACGTCCCGCCCCTCGGCCGCCATCTCCGCGAGCACGCCGAGGTGGCCGGTCTGCACCGGCAGCATCAGTCCGAAGAACTTCGCGGCGGCGCGGCTGTCGGCGGGCCGGATGATCGTCGGCGTGCGGAGGCGCAGCGTCACGCCGGCGCCGGCGAGGGTGTCATGGAGCGCGAGCAGGCTGCTGCGCGACGGTGCCGGGTGCCGCAGGAATGGATCGAACACGACCTCGGTCGCACCGGCGGCGGCGGCGGTGTGTGCATCGGCGACGGTGTGCACCTCGGCCACGAGCCGCGCCGTTTCCGCACTGGTGTCGTGCCGCGGCTCGATGATACCGGCCGCGATGGTCGCCAGGCGCTCAGCGAGCCGCGCCTGCTCCGCCCAGTCACGCTGCAGGAGCAGCTGGTCGACCAGGTCCTGTCGCACGCGATTGAGCGCACTCACCGGCAGGAACAGGTCGGTCCCGAGCCCGCCCCGGTCGACGGCCCCGAGGGCGAAGGGCGTCTCTCCGAGGCGCCCGAGCTGTTCGCGGAGCACGGCGTCGTCGAGCGCCCGCTTCGTGGCCGGCGCGAGTGATACCTCGCTCCGCGCACTCACCTCATGGCCGTCACAGGCGGCGATCGCCTTGAGCGGTCCCCCGGCACTGCCGAAGAGCCGCAGGTCGACGCGGTGGCGTCGCTCCTGCACCGTGGCGGGCAACGCCGCGAAGCTCTCCCTGGCGCGCACGAGCAGCGCGGCGTGTGAGGAACGCACGACCGTCCATCCCGCGGGAATGCGCTGGCGTGACGCGAGCACCTGCCGCGTGCGCCCGTCGCGCTCCGACACCGTGCGCACCGCGGTGAGCGCAAAGCCGATCGCCTTCGTGCCTCCCGCTGCGGGGGGCTCGAATCCGACGCCGTCGCCCACCGCGAGGGCGTGCGTGACCTCGACCGTGACCTCGGAGGCGGTGCTGTCGATGACCTCACCGAGCACCATGCCGTGGTTGTCGGGCTGGCTGCGGGTGATGTAGTTGCGCCCCGCGCGCCCGCCGTACATGCCGCCGGTGTTGCCGCGGCTGTAGATCTGCACCAGTGGTTCCGTCTCGCGCACATCCGGCGGCGTGCGATCGCCGGTGGCGAGGCGAGTGAGGAAGCGGCGGTAGCCGTCGGTGACGGTAGCGACGTACTCGGGCTTCTTCTTGCGTCCCTCGATCTTCAGGCACCCCACGCCGGCGTCGGCGATGTCGGCGAGGTGATCGTGCGCCGCGAGGTCCCGCGCGCTGATGAGGTATCCGCGGTCGAGTTCGAGCCCGGTGCGCTCATCGGTGAGCACATAGTCCTTGCGGCAGCTCTGTGCGCAGGAGCCGCGGTTCGCGGAGCGCTCGGAGATCATCCCCGACATGTAGCACTGGCCGCTGTACGAGATGCAGAGCGCCCCGTGCACGAAGGTCTCGAGCCCGAGTCCCGGCACGGCGGCGCGGATCGCACGGATGTCGTCGAGGGTGTTCTCGCGGGCGAGGACCACGCGCTCGACGCCGAGCCGCTGGAGCACGAGCGCGGCGGAGGCGTCGTGCACGGTCATCTGGGTGGAGCCGTGGATCTCGAGGTCCGGATAGACGCGGCGGATGAGCCGCACGATCCCGATGTCCTGGACGATGGCGGCGTCGATGCCGCGGTCGATGCACTCGCCGAGGTAGGCCAGCGCGTCGGCGAGTTCGTCGGGCTTGACCAGCACGTTGAACGTGAGGTAGACGCGCACGCCGTGCTGGTGCGCCAGGCGGCAGGCCGCGCCGAGCTCGTCGAGGGTGAGCTGGGCACCCTCGTCCCGTGCGTTGAAGCGTTCGGCCCCGAGGTAGACCGCGTTGGCCCCGTTGGCGACCGCGGCGCGCACGGCGTCGAGGGAGCCCGCCGGGGCAAGCAGTTCAGGGATGGGGTGCGCGGGCGAGGGCATCCCTGAAAGATAGCGAGCCCGGCTCGCTGGCGGGCCGGACCGTGTCCCGCAGCGGGGTCAGCGGTCGGGCTGCCCCGAGCGCTGGCGCACGAACCGGAGGACGAGCGCCACGGCGAGCGTGCCGATGGCGGCGAGTCGGAACTGGTCGCTGTCCTGCAGCACGCCGTAGCCGAACATGCCGGCACCGATCAGCGTGAGCGCGATCTGGACGCGTAGGATCATCAGGAGGACCGGGTGCGGTCCAGGAAGCGCCGGACACCGGTGCGGAAGTCGTCGGTGGCGCGGGACTCGACGTTGGTGCTGATGCCGATGCCGATGCCCTCCTGGAAATCGAGGTCGTCGAGGCGGTAGAGCAACTGCTTGGTGAGGCTGAGCGCGGTGCGCGGCGCCTTCACGAGGGTGTCGAGCGCGCGGGCCACCTCGGCCGGGAAGGTCGCGGTCGGGATGCTGCGGCTGACGAGCCCGATCTGTGCGGCCTCGGGTGCACTGATGATGCGCCCGGTGAGCACCAGCTCGGCGGCGCGCTTCTCACCCACCGCACGGCGCAGGATGGTCATGACCATCGCGGGGACGAAGCCGATCCGCACCTCGGGGTAGCCGAACTGTGCGGTCTCCTCGGCGAGCACGATGTCGCAGGCGGTGGCGAGGCCCGCACCACCGGCGAGCGCGCGGCCGCGCACGATGGCCACCGTCGGCTTCGACATCGCCCGCATCGTGGTGAAGACGCGGCCGAGCGCGCGTGCGTCGTCGATGTGGGCATCGACGCCGGCGTCGAGCGTGGCCTCGATGGCGGCGAGGTCGGCGCCGGCGCAGAAGTCATCGCCGTCACCCTCGAGGATCACGACGCGCACGTCGTCGGACGCCTCGAGTTCGTGCAGGGCGCGGACGAGCTCCACGGCGGTCTGGCGGTCGAGGGCGTTCCGCTTCTCCGGGCGCGCCAGCGTGATCACGCCGAGGCCGTCGGCGTGCACGGCGCGGATGCGGGTGAACTGCGTGGGGCTGGCGAGTGGGGTCGGTGCGCTCATCGGATCAGCCCTCCGCCGGTGACAGGACCGGCAGGCCGAGCGTCGTGGCCTCGGATGCCGGCACGGTGAGCACCATGCGCAGCATGGCCGTGGACACGACCTTGCCCTGCGCATCGGTCTTGAGCGAGAGGGTCCCGCCGCCGTCGAGCGCGCCATGGAGCAGGAAGTTCAGCGCATGGAGGTTGGGGAGCTCGAAGCGCTGCACGTCGCCGTCGATCAGTGCACCGTAGTGGGCCCTGACGCGGTCGGCGGTGAGTTCGCGCGCGATCAGCGGGTACCACTCCGGGCGCAGCGCGATCACGCCGCAGTTGGCGGTGTCGCCCTTGTCGCCGGAGCGGGTGTGCGCGATGTCGAGCAGGCGGACCTGCACGGTGGCCGCACTCATGACACCACCTCCACGTGCGTCGTGACGACGCGCTTGTCGATGAGGGCCGGCCAGTAGGCGATGACTTCCTCGACCTTCGGCCGCCCGCCGGCGAACCCGGTGACGCTCGGTGGGCCGTTCAGCACCAGCGGGGCGATCTCGCGGGTGAAGCGCTCGACGCTGGCGCGATCCTCACCGCGCACGCCGATGCGGTACTGCACCTCGGGGGCGTCGCGGCCGTCGCCGGCGAGATGGCCATGCGTGGCGTTGGCACCGACGAACTCCGAGAGGATCGTGTCGAACTTCAGGCCAAGGCGGTCGAGACGCTCGCGCAGGATGCGATTCGCGAGTTCCGCCTTCTCCATGGCGTCGGGCCAGGAATAGACCAGGGACCCGACCGCCTTGAAGCCGGCGCGGTAGGCGATGGACACCTTCAGGAACGGCGTGGCCGGTCCGCCGGTGATGCCATGCACCTTCACGCGGTTCTCCCCGTCGGCGGCGACACGGATCGAGGTGAAGTCGGCCACGACGTCGGGCGTGATGTAGGCGTGCGGATCGCCCATCTCGTAGACCAGCTGCTCACTCACGCTCGGCACGCTGACGCGGCCGCCGGTGCCGGGGTGCTTGGTGATCACGAAGGTGCCGTCGGCCTGCACCTCGGCGATCGGGTAGCCGACGTTCGCGAGGTCGGGGATGTTGCGCCAGTCATGGAGGCAGTTGCCGCCCGAGGACTGCGCGCCGCACTCGAGGATGTGGCCGGCGACGATGCCGGCCGCGAGCTGGTTCCACGCATCAGCGGCCCAGCCGAACTCGTGGCGGAGCGGCGCCATGGTGAGCGCCGTGTCGGTGCTGCGTCCGGTCACGACGACCTGCGCGCCCCGCTGCAGCGCCTCGACGATCGGCGTGGAGCCGATATAGGCGTTGGCGGAGAGCACCCGCTGGCGCACCGTGGAGAGCGGCGCGCCGGTGTCCATGTTCTTCAGCTCGTGCCCGGCCGCGAGCAGCTCGTCGAGGCGTGGCAGCAGGTCGTCGCCGGTGACGACACCGATCTTCACCTCGCCGGCGTGGCCCGCCTTCGCGATCGCCGCCACCAGCGCGCGCGCGCAGTCGGCCGGGTTCACGCCACCGGCGTTGGCGATCACCTTCACGCCGCGCCCGGTGATCCCCGGCAGCACGCTCTCGATCGCCCCGATGAAGTCGCGCGCATAGCCCATTGCCGGGTCACGTTCCTTCTGCTTCTGCAGGATGGACATGGTGACTTCGGCGAGATAGTCGAGCATGAGGTAGTCGATCGGGCCGCCGTCCACCTGCTGGCGCGGCGCGTCGAGCGAATCGCCCCAGAACCCCTGCCCGCTGGCCACGCGGATCGTCCGTGTCATCGTGTCTCCAGGCGCGAGTTGCTCACGCCATCTCCATCGGTTGCGGCGGGAGCACGAAGGCTCCCAGGTGAGGTCCCGGATTGCGGCGCACGGCGCGCAGCGCGAGGGCCAGCATCGTCCGGGTGTCCTCGGGATACACGATCGCGTCCACGAACCCGCGCGCAGCGGCGTGGCGCGCATCGAGCTGCGCCTCGTAGTCCTCGCGCATGGAGGCGATCGCGGCCTGCAGCTCGTCCGGGGGGGTGGCACCGGCCTGGCGGAGCTTCTCGAGCGCCGGTCCGTGCACGGCCGCGACGGCACTCTCCCCCTCCATCACGGCCATGCGACCGGTCGGCCAGGACAGGATGAGGTCGGGATCGAAGCCCTGTGCCGCCATCGCATAGTAGCCGGCGCCGGAGGCGTGATTCACCGTCAGCACCAGCTTCGGCACCCGCGCCGTCGCCATCGCCTCCACCCAGCGGGCGCCGGCACGGATGATCCCCTCGTGCTCCGCCTCGGGACCCACCATGAAGCCCGACACGTCCTGCACGAACAGCAGCGGGATGCCCTGGCGGTCGCAGCGATCGATGAAGTACGCGACCTTCTCCGCACTCTCGGCGTAGATGATGCCGCCGAAGCGCGGCTTCTCGCCGGGCCGTCCCTTGATCAGGCCACGCTGGTTGGCGATCACGCCGACCGCGATGCCGTCGATGCGGGCATCGGCGCAGATGACCTCGCGCGCCAGGTCCGCCTGGAACTCCTGCATCGAGCCGGCATCCACCACCGCGTCGAGGACATGGTGCATGTCGTACGACATGCGGTGGTCGGACGGCAGCACGTCGTAGAGCGACTCCGGCGCGCGGGCCGGTGCCTGCACCGCGATGTCGGCCGTCCGCGCGTCGTGGTGCGCGCCGGGGAGCCGTGCGATCATGTCGCGCAGGAGCTGCAGGCAGTGTGGATCATCGTCCGCCGTGTAGTGCGCCACGCCGCTGACGGCGGTGTGGGTGGCGGCCCCGCCCAGCGTCTCCCCGTCGATGACCTGCCCGGTGGCGCCCTTCACCAGGTTCGGCCCGCCGAGCCCCATGAATGCGGTGCCCTTCACCATCACGATCACGTCGCTGAGCGCCGGCAGGTAGGCACCACCGGCGATGCACGGGCCCATGACGGCCGCGAACTGCGGGATGCGCAGGTACCGCCGCATGACCGAGTTGTAGTGGAAGATGCGCGCGGCGCCGTACTGCCCGGGGAAGACGCCGCCCTGGTAGGGCAGGTTCACGCCGGCGCTGTCGACGAGGTAGACGATCGGCAGGCGGCACCGCATCGCGAGTTCCTGCGCACGGAGGATCTTGCGGATGGTCTCCGGCCACCACGAGCCCGCCTTGACCGTGGCATCGTTGGCCACGACCACCACCTCGCGGCCGTGGACCATGCCGAGCCCCGTGACCACGCCGGCAGCAGGCGCCTGGCCCTCGTACTGGTCATAGGCGACGAGCAGGCCGAGTTCGAGGAACGGGGCGCCGGCATCGCAGAGCCCCGTCACCCGCTCGCGGGCGGTGAGCTTGCCGCGGGCATGCTCCTTCGCGGCGCGCTCCGCCCCGCCCCCTTCCCGCACCCGAGCCTCGACCGCACGCACTGCGTCGCTGAGCTGTCGCAGGCGCGTGGTCACGTCGGCTGCGACTCCCTGTCCGCGAACCAGGTGCGGATGAAGTCCACCAGGTCGGCGGTGCTGGTGCCGGGGCCGAAGAGCTGGCCGACCCCCTGCGCGCGGAGCGCCTCCATGTCCTCCTTCGGGATGATGCCGCCGCCGGTGAGGAGGATGTCGTCGCGCCCCTGCTCCCGCAGCAGGGCCAGCACCCGCGGGAAGAGCGTCATGTGCGCCCCGGACAGGATCGAGAGGCCGACGACGTCCACGTCCTCCTGGACGGCGGCTGTGGCAATCATCTCGGGCGTCTGGTGGAGCCCTGTATAGATCACTTCCATGCCGGCGTCACGGAGGGCGGCGGCGACGACCTTGGCACCACGGTCGTGGCCGTCGAGCCCCGGTTTCGCCACCAGCACGCGAATGGGTCGAGTCATCGGGAGGAGGTCGTGGGAACGTGGGACAGGTGGGAAAATCTAGCGTGCCGCCCGGCGGGCCCGCTGGCGGGGCCGGACCAGCTTCCGCGCGACCAGCAGCATCTCGGCCGAGGTGCGCCGGAGCGGCCGGTCCTCGAGGCCATCGTACACCGCCTCGACCGCCAGTCCGGCGGCGGCACAGAGCTCGACCAGCCGGGTGGCCGTGTAGAGCCGGATCCGGTGCATCCGCTGGCCGCTGCCGGACGGTCCGTGCCAGGTGGTCTGGATGGTGATCTCCCCGCTGAGCGGATCGAACGCGCGATCGTGGCTCACCGTGGTGCCATCGGCCGTCTTCCAGCTGTCGCGGCCCACCCAGCGCGCCACGACGCCGTCGCGGCTCCCGCCGTACCACACCAGGCGCCCGCCCGGGGCCAACACCCGGGCGAACTCGCCGATGACCCGCGCATCGTCCTGCGCGTCGTCGAAGAACCCGAAGGAGGTGAACAGGTTCAGCACGGCGTCGAAGCGCCCGGTCCACTCGGCGGGGAGGGCGCGCATGTCGCCGCGCTTGTAGCGGAGACGCCGGCCGGTGCCGCGCGCCCGGGCCAGCCGCAGGAGCGGCAGGGAGTAGTCGAGCCCCGTCACGTCGTAGCCCGCCTCGGCCAGCAGGTGGGCGTGCCGTCCCTGGCCGCAGGGACAGTCGAGGATGCGCGCCCCGTCAGGCAGTTCGAGCAGTTCCTGCAGCCGCGTCACCTCGGCCCGGTTGATCGTCTCGTGGAAGAGCGGCTCGAACTCGAGCAGGTAGCTCTCGTCGAAGTAGGTCGCCCACCACGGCTCGTCCCCGCCCGTGCGGCGCGTCAGAAGAACACCGGCTCGCGATAGGCGCCGAAGACATCCTCCAGCGCCGCGCGGATCTCGTAGAGCGTGCCGTAGCTGCGGGCGCAGTCGAGGATGAGCGGCACCAGGTTGGCGCTGCCGCGCGCCCCCGCGCGGAGCGCCTCGAGGTGCCGGGCGACGGCGTCGTTGTCACGGCCGGCACGCATCGCCGCCATCCGGGCGCGCTGCTCGCGCTCCGCATCCATGCCGACCTTCAGCAGCGGGATGGTGATCTCCTCGTCGTCGTTGGCGAACGCATTCACGCCCACCACGAGGCGCCGCCGCTGCTCGATCTCCCACTGATGGCGCGACGCGGCCTCGGCGATCTTCCGCTGGAACCACCCTTCCTCCAGGCCCTTCACCACCCCGCCCTGCTCGTCGATCTGTGCGAACAGCGACTCGGCCTCCCGTTCCAGCCGGTCGGTGAGTGCCTCGACGTAGTACGAGCCGCCGAGCGGGTCCATGACATTCGGCACGCCGGTCTCGTGGGCGAGGATCTGCTGCGTGCGGAGGGCCACCTGCACCGCCGCTTCCGTCGGCAGCGCGAGCGTCTCGTCCATCGAGTTGGTGTGCAGCGACTGCGTGCCGCCGAGCACGGCCGCCAGTGCCTGGTAGGCCACGCGTGCCACGTTGTTCATCGGCTGCTGCGCGGTGAGCGTGACGCCGGCCGTCTGCGAGTGGAAGCGCAACATCCACGACTTCGGGTCACGGGCCCCGTATTTCTCACGCAGCACGCGGGCCCAGATGCGGCGTGCCGCCCGCAGCTTCGCGATCTCCTCGAAGAAGTCGTTGTGGATGTCGAAGAAGAACGAGAGGCGGGGGGCGAACGTGTCGACGTCCAGGCCGCGCGCGATGCCGCGCTCGACGTAGGTGAAGCCGTCGGCGAGTGTGAAGGCCAGCTCCTGTGCCGCCGTCGCCCCCGCCTCGCGGATGTGGTAGCCCGAGATCGAGATCGTGTTGAACAGCGGGGCGTGCGTGGCGCTCCACTCGAAGCCGTCGACGATCAGGCGCAGCGCCGGCTCGATCGGGAAGCACCAGGCGTGCTGCGCCATGTACTCCTTGAGGATGTCGTTCTGCACGGTGCCGCGGATCTTCGAGGCCGGCACGCCCTGCTTCTCGGCCGCCGCGACATAGAAGCAGTAGATGATCAAGGCAGGCCCGTTGATCGTCATCGACGTCGAGACCTGGTCGAGCGGGATCCCGTCGAACAGTGTCTCCATGTCGGCCAGCGACGAGATCGAGACGCCGGTCTTGCCGACCTCGCCCTCGGAACGCGGATGGTCCGCGTCGTAGCCCATCAGCGTCGGGAAGTCGAACGCCACCGAGAGGCCGGTCTGCCCCTGCGACAGCAGGAACTTGAAGCGCGCGTTGGTGTCGCGTGCCGACCCGAAGCCGGCGAACTGCCGCATGGTCCAGAGCTTCCCGCGGTACCCGGTGGGATGGATGCCCCGGGTGTACGGCCACGCCCCCGGCACCTCGAGCGCCGTCTCGGGATCGGGGCCGTCGAGTGGCGTGTACAGCGCGTCGACCTCACTGGCCGAGTTGACGTACGCCGTGTCGCGCTTGCTGCCGGCCTCGAAGCGGGCACGCCAGGCGGCCACCTCGGCGCGGAGGCGCGCGAGCTCGTCCTGCTGGTCGCGATCCGTGCCGGAGAGATCGGGAATCGAAGTCATGTCTGGAGCCCCGCCATCAGGGTTGCACTGCGCGCCAGGAGCGCATCAGCGATCGCGAAGGGCGTGGACTCACCACGCTCCAGCGCCGGGATCGCGGCGTCGATGAACGCCTGCGTGCCGGCATCGGACCAGAGCCGCCGGCGCAGCCGGTCCTCGGCCACCTCGACGATGCGCTCGCGCATCCGGCTGCGCCGGCGCGCCGCCAGCCCTCCGGACGCCGCAAGGTAGTCGAAGTGCCGGGTGATGGCCGCGGCCAGTTCCGGGATGCCGCGGCCGTCGGCGGCGACGGTGTTCACCACCGCGGGCACCCAGTTCCCGGTGCCATGCGGATCGGCGCTGGCCTCGCGCGCGGCCCGTCCGGGCGAGAGCGCCTTGCGGGCCTCCTCACGCGCCTCGGCTCCCAGGGCGCGCAGGTCCACGCCGTGGTGCGATGGCACGCCGCGCATCACGTCGCCCATCCGCATGCCGAGCATCAGTTCGATGTCGCCGCGCAGCCGGTCGGCCCCGGGGCGGTCGCTCTTGTTCACCACGAAGAGGTCGGCGATCTCCATCACCCCCGCCTTGAGCGTCTGGATGCTGTCCCCGCTTTCCGGGACGAGCACGACGACGCTGGTGTCGGCGGTGCGCGCCACATCGAGCTCACTCTGGCCCACGCCGACCGTCTCGATCAGGATGCGATCGAAGCCGAATCCGTCGAGCACGTCGCAGGTTTCGCGGGTGGCGGCCGCCAGCCCGCCCAGCGAGCCGCGGGTGGCCATCGAGCGGATGTAGACCCCCGGGTCGAGGGCGACCCGCTCCATGCGGATGCGGTCGCCGAGCAGCGCGCCGCCGGTGAACGGCGACGTCGGGTCCACCGCGACCACCGCCACCGTCAGTCCCTCCGTGCGCATCGCCTCGACGAGTGCCGTGGTGATGGTGCTCTTGCCGGCGCCAGGCGGGCCGGTGATGCCGATGCGGCGCGCACGCCCGAGCCGCGGGTGCAGCGCCGCCAGCAGCGCATCGAACCCGTCGCGATGGTTCTCGACGATGGAGATGGCGCGGGCGAGGGCCGCGCGCTGCCCGGCATCGAACCGCGCCAGCAGCGACGCGATGGCGGGAGGCGGGGTGAGGGACTGCGCGACGGGCTCGGTCATGGCAGCGGCGCGTGTGGGTGGTGCTCGTCGTGCTCGTCGTCGATGTCACCGACGACCTCCTCGAGCAGGTCCTCCAGCGTGACCAGCCCGAGCACAGGCCCGTCGCCCTCGCGCACGATGGCCAGGTGCTGGCGGTTCTGGAGCATCGCGAACAGCTGGTCGCTGCACTTGCGGTCGATCGAGGCGGTGCCGACGGGCCGCAGCGGCAGCGCCTCCTCGCCTTCACTGGTGAGGACGTCGCGCACGTGCACCATCCCGACCACGCGGTCGAGCGAGCCGGCATAGACCGGCACGCGACTGTACCCCGACTGCGCGATCTGGCGCGCCTGGTCGGCATGCGAGAGCCCGACCTCGAGCGCGAAGACCTGGTCGCGGGGCGTGAGCACGTCGCGCAGCGTCTTGTCGCCGAACTCCACCAGCCCGGTGATGATCTCCCGCTCCCCCGGCAGGCTCACGCCCTCACGCTCGCCCTCGCGGAGCAGCACCTCGAGCGCCTCGCGCTCCACCTCGGCGGGCGTGCCGGCGAGCTCCGGTCGCAGCAGTCGCTCGAGCGCGCGGGCCGGCAGGAGGAACACGCCGAGCAGCACTTCCACCACCTGCAGCAGCGGCAGGAGGAACGGTGACAGCGGCACGGCCCAGCGCTGCCCGATCGCACGGGGGATCGCGAGGCCGGCGACCAGCACGCCGACCGCCGTCACCACCAGCCAGGCCGCCAGCGCCGTCGGCCGTGCCTGCAGCGTGATGGCGAGCATGGCCCCGCCCGCGAGGACGATCGTGGCGGCGCCGGCGCCGGCGGCGAGCTGGAGGCGTTGCGGCTGCTCGAGATACGCCTCCGCCAGCGCGGCACCACGCAGCCGCTGTTCCACCCAGTGGCGCAGCCAGATGCGGCTCACCGCCCGCACGGCGTGTGAGGCGAGTGTCATCGACGCCACGCCGGCGACGATCAGGATCACGAGCAGGAGCGGGCCGATCATGCCTCATCCCCCTCGTCGGCGGGCTCCGCCACCGGGTCCAGCCGCTCGAAGTACACGCGCAGCACCTGGCGCCGCCGCACCTGCTCGACCACCACGCGGAACCCCGCGATCTCGAGGCGCTCCCCGGGACGCGGCACGCGACCCAGCCGCTCCATCACCAGGCCGCCCACCGTGCCGACTTCCTCGCTCTCGATGTCCACCCCGAGCGTCTCCGAGAGCTCGTCGAGCGTCACGCGGCCGTGCACCCAGAACTCGCGCCCGTCGCGGCTGTCGAACTGCCGCTCCGCCTCGGCATCGTGCTCGTCGTCGATCTCGCCGACGACCTCCTCGAGGATGTCCTCGATGGTCACGACGCCGGCGGTGCCGCCGTATTCATCCATCACGATCGCCATGTGGGTGCGCTGAGCGCGGAATTCGCGCAGCAGTGCGTCGATCGGCTTCGTCGGCGGGATGTAGAAGCCGGGCCGCATGCGACGGATCCAGCCCCCCTCCGGCTCGGCGTCGTCGAGGATGTCGGCGAGCAGGTCCTTCACGTACAGCACGCCGATCACGTCGTCGATCTGCTCCTTGTACACCGGCAGGCGCGAGTGCGCCGACGCGCGGAAGCGGTCGACCACCTCGGACCATGGCGTGTCGCGGTCCAGCGCCACCAGCTCGACGCGCGGCGTCATGATCTCCTGCACCTGCGTCTCGCCGAGGGAGAAGGCCCCTTCGAGGAGGGTCTTCTCCTTGCCGGTGACATCCGCCTCGGCGGCGACCACGTCGAGGAACTGCTCGGTTGCGACATCATCGGCATCGGCATCGGCCTTTGCCACCGGGAAGCTCGCGGCGAGGCCGTGCTCGGTCTTCTCCATCAGCAGCACGATCGGGGTCGCGAGCAGCGTGATGAAGGCCGCCCAGCCCGACAGCCAGTTGCTGGGCGTGGCGGCCCGCGTTGCGCCGACCGTGCGCGAGAACGTCTCGGCGGCGCCCACGGCCACCAGCAGCAGCACGAGCGTGGCGAGCAGTTCCGGGCCGTCCTCGCCCCACAGGGTCGGGGCGGCGGCACCGGCGCCGAGGAAGCAGAGCAGTCGCGTGCCACTGAGCGCGCGGTGGACACGATCGCGATCGCGCACGAGCCAGGCACGCCGGACGTCGTCGGCGGGTCCGGCCGTGAGGCTCGAGACGAGCCCGTCCGCGGCGACGCATGCGCCGGCGGCGAGCATGAGCGATGCGAAGAGGAGCCAGGGCAGCATGTCGCTCAGACGAGGCCGCGACGGATGGCGGCGCGCAGGTACTTCTCCTGCGCGCGCCACATCGGCGACGTGAGTCGGCCGTCACCCTCCGGATGCTCGTTACCCAGCGCGTGCAGGGCACCATGGATCACCAGGCGGGCGAGCTCCTCGCGCACCGGGACCTTCCACGCCTTCGCGTTCGCGCGCGCGACATCGGGACAGATGTACACGTCGGCGGTCACCGGCGCGTCGGCGGAGGGGCGCGTGAGCTCGAAGGTGATGATGTCGGTGGCCCCGGGATGCCCGAGCTGCTCCCGGTGCATGCGCGCCATGGCGCGCGACGTCAGGAACGTCACGCTGATCACGGCATCGGGAACCTGCTCGGCCCGCAGCGTGAGGTGCACCAGCGCCGTCACGCGCGCCGCACTGAGGGGCGCACGCATGCCGGGCGCGCTCATCTCGACCTGGACGGCCATCAGCGCCGCCCCGTGGTGCGAGCGGCGCTGCGTCGCTGTGGAGGCTCAGTTGCCGCTGTCATGTGCATAGGCCCGGATGATGTCGCGCACGAGCCGGTGCCGGACGACGTCGGCCTCGCTGAAGTAGTGGAACGCGATGCCCTCGACGCCGGGCAGGATGCGCTCGACCTGCATCAACCCGGACTGCTCGCGCGTCGGCAGGTCGATCTGGGTCTTGTCGCCGGTGATGACGATCTTCGAGTTCACGCCGAGGCGCGTGAGGAACATCTTCATCTGCGCGTTGGTGGCGTTCTGGGCCTCGTCGAGGATCACGAATGCGTCACCGAGCGTGCGGCCGCGCATGAACGCCAGCGGGGCGATCTCGATCACGCGGGTCTCGAGCGCCTTGATCACGCGCTCGGGGGGCATCATCTCGTCGAGCGCATCGTAAAGCGGGCGCAGGTACGGGTCGACCTTGGCCTGCATGTCACCCGGCAGGAAGCCCAGGGACTCCCCGGCCTCCACCGCCGGCCGGGCGAGCACGATCTTGCGCACGCGCTTGCGCATGAGGGCATCCACGGCAGCCGCCACGGCCAGGTACGTCTTGCCGGTGCCGGCCGGCCCGATGCCGACCACGATGTCGTGCTCGGCGATCTTCTGGAGGTACTCCGCCTGGCCGGGGGTCTTGGCCTGCACGACGCGCTTGATGCCGGGCAGCGCCAGCCGCGACGGGTCGATCGGCCCGGCGTCGCTGCCCGCGTCCTCCGACATGCGCAGCACGTCGTCGGCGGTGAACGAGGCCCGCTGCCGGGCCGCCTCCACCATGCGCTGCGCCGTGTGCATGGCGCGGTCCACCGCGGTCGGCTCACCCGCGAGCGTGATCGCCTCGCCCCGCATGCCGACGCGCACCCCGTGGATCCGACCCAGCTCGACGAGGTTCGAGTCGTTCACGCCCGCCAGCGTGAGCAGGTCGGCGCCTTCCGTCGACACCTTCTGCGTCACCAGGGTGGTTCCCGTCACGAGGGCTCCTTGATCTGCACGGCGATGTTGAGCGCGCTGAGGTCGCGCTCACTGACCGGACTCGGTGCACCCTCGAACAGGGCGCGGGCCGCAGTGGTCTTGGGGAATGCAATCACGTCGCGCAGCGATGTGGAACCGGCCAGCAGCATCGCGATCCGGTCGAAGCCCAGCGCGAAGCCGCCGTGGGGCGGCGCGCCGGCGCCGAGGCCGTCGAGCAGGAAGCCGAACCGGCGCTGGATCTCATCCTTCGGCACCTTGAGCAGGCGGAAGATCGTCTCCTGCACGACGGGATCGGTGATGCGGATGGAGCCGGAGCCGAGTTCGTTGCCGTTGTAGACGGCGTCGTAGTGCATGGCGCGGCATTCCCACGGGGCGGACTCGAGCTTGCCGGTGTCGTCAGGGTGCGGTGCGGTGAAGGGGTGGTGCGATGGTGTGTGCTCGCCTGTGGCCGCATCCAGCTCGAACAGCGGGAAGTCCACGATCCAGCAGAAGGCGTGCGCCGTGGTGGGCGCCTGTCCGGGGCGGCGGGTGAGCTCGAGGCGCACCTGGCCCAGCGCGGGGAGCACCGCGGCGTTCGCCCCGACGCCGGCGACCAGCAGGTCGCCCACGGTGCCGCCGATCGCCTCGAGGGTCGCCGTGCCGAACGCCTTCGTGCCCTGCCCTTCCCAGCCGGCATCGGTGCGCTTCGCCCAGAGCAGGCCGCCAAGCCCGTTCGCCTTCGCGATCGCGGCCAGCGCATCGACCTCCTTCCGCGACAGCGCAGCACCACCGGGCACCCGGATCCCGCGCAGGGTGCCGCCGGTGGCGAGGCCATCCTGCACGAATGCCGCCGCATCACCCTGCACCTGCGCCGTCCAGTCCTCCAGCTCCAGGCCAAAGCGCATGTCGGGCTTGTCGATGCCGAAACGCTCCATCGCCTCGTGCCACGACAGGCGCGGGAACGGCGTCGCCACCGCGTGGCCCGCCTCCGCCCAGAGTGCCACGAGCACGCGCTCGATGGTGGCCTGCACGTCCTCCTGTGTCACGAACGCGCACTCGATGTCGATCTGCGTGAACTCCGGCTGGCGGTCGGCGCGCAGGTCCTCGTCGCGGAAGCAGCGCGCGATCTGGAAGTACCGATCGAAGCCCGCCACCATCAGCAGCTGCTTGTAGATCTGCGGCGACTGCGGCAGCGCGTAGAACTCGCCCGGGTGCACGCGGCTCGGCACGAGGTAGTCGCGGGCGCCCTCGGGCGTGGTCTTGGTGAGGATCGGCGTCTCGATCTCGAGGAAGCCGTGCGAGGCGAGGGCGTGCCGCGCCACCTGCAGCAGCCGGTGCCGCAGGATCAGGTTCGCCTGCAGTTCCGGGCGGCGCAGGTCGAGGATGCGGTGCTTGAGCCGCAGTTCCTCGGCCGCGAGCTTCTCGTCCTTGCCGCGTGCCACGGGGATCGCCGGCGTCGCCGCCGGGCCGACCACCCGCAGCGCCGTGACCTGCAGCTCGATGGTGCCCGTCTCGAGGTCGCGGTTCACCATCTCCACCGGGCGTGCCGCCACCACCCCCTCGACCTCCACCACCGTCTCCGCGCCGAGGCGGCCCGCGAGGGCGATCACCTCCGGGGGGGAGAAGCGCGGGTCACAGGTGGCCTGGAGCAGCCCCGCGCGGTCGCGCAGGTCCAGGAACACGATCGAGCCGAGGGAACGGTTGCGATGCACCCAGCCGCCAAGCCGGACGGTCTCACCGGCGTGACCGGCACGCAGTTCGCCGCAGAGATGGGTGCGACGGGCAGTGGCGAAGAGCGAGGGAACGGTCACGCAACGAGCTCCCGGCGCCGCATGAGCGCCGACACGAGAGAGAGTCCGGTCACCGCGCCCGCGGTGTCGGCCATCCAGTCGCGCGCATCCATGCGACGACTGGGAATGAACTGCTGGTGCCACTCATCGAGCGCACCGAGCGCGGAGACGACGACCACCCAGAGCAATGCGCGGCGCACCGACCCGGTCATCGCCGCCCACGCGACGGCGGCGCCGAGGATGGCGTAGGCCGTGAAGTGCACGACCTTGTCGCTGTTGTGCGGCATAGCGGGTGGACGTGGCCACGACGTCGCCGTCGCGATCCCGATCACGACGGCCAGCGGGAGCAGCCAGCGCATCCAGCGCGGGACGCCGCCACGCCCGGGCGCACCACCCGGCCTGCCGTTCAGGGAACCTCCGCGCCGACGAGCCGCTGCATGAACGCCTCCGCGCTGCCGGCGCGGGCCAGATCATCCCGCACCGCCTCGTTGCGGAGCATGCGCGAAATGCGGCCGAGCGCGCGGACATGCGCGCCGGCGGCATTCTCGGGGCCGAGGAGCAGGAAGAAGAGCGAGACCGGCTGTCCGTCGAGTGCATCGAACGCGATCGGCTCCGGTGCGACGCCGGCGGCGAGCACCACCCGATCCACCTCTCCCGTCCGGCCGTGCGGAATGGCGATCGCGCTCCCGATGCCTGTGCTGAGGAGCCGCTCGCGCTCCAGCACGGCGGCGACGATGCGTTCGAGCGCGTCAGGTCCGGCCGACGGCAGCGCGAGCTGGACCAGCTCACGCAGCACGTCGCCCTTCGTATGACTCGCCAGCGGAACCTTGACGCGCTCCGGTATCAGGAGATCGGACAGCACTGCTCGATGGTGTCGGGGAAAAGGTGAAAGCTAGCAGCCCCGGCACCTCCCGGGTAGCGACGCAGCGCGCAACGCATTGCGGGACATGGCCTTGGCGCACTTCGCCGGGTCCCGGCGCGCGCGTCCGGGCACCCCCGGCCGCACGGTGCCCGTTAGCTTGCGGAGTGACCGACCCAATCAACCTCCTCGACCTGACCCCGGCCGCAGCCGCGGCGACGCTGCGCGACGCGATGGAGGCGCTCGGTCAGCCGGCCTACCGTGCCGCTCAGGTGCTGCGACGGCTGTGGGTGAACCCGGCGCCCGATTTCGCCGCCATGCGCGAACTGCCGCCGTCGCTGCGGGAGGCGCTCGCCGCGCGCTTCACGCTCCCGCGGCTGACGCTCGCCGTGCGCCAGGCATCGACCGACGGCACCGAGAAGTTCCTCTTCACGCTCGCCGACGGCCAGTCGATCGAGACGGTCGCCATTCCCGACGGCGACCGGATGACGTTCTGCCTCTCGTCACAGGCCGGCTGCGCGCTGGCCTGTGCCTTCTGTGCCACGGGTGTGATGGGGTTCCAGCGGAACCTCGCGGTGCACGAGATCGCCGGTCAGGTGCGGGAACTGGCGCTGCTCGACCCGCCCGTGCGGGCGTCGAACATCGTGTTCATGGGTATGGGCGAGCCGCTCATGAACTGGCGCGCCGTGGACCCGGCGCTGACGATCCTCAATGCCCCCGAGGGGTTCGGGATCGGCGCCCGCCACATCACGGTGAGCACCGTCGGCGTGCTTCCCGGCATCGTCGCGCTCGGTGAGCGCCCGGAGCAGTTCCGGCTCGCCATCTCGATCCATGCCCCGAACGACGCGCTGCGCCAGGAGCTGATGCCGGTGAACACGAAGTTCCCGCTGGCCGACGTGATCGCTGCCGCCGCGACCTTCGACCGCCGCGTCACGTTCGAGTACGTGATGCTCGGCGGCGTGAACGACCGGCGGACCCACGCACAGCAGCTCGCCGCCCTGGCGCGGGACTGCAAGGCGTTCGTGAACCTGATCCCGTTGCACCCTGGTGGCGGACTCGGGTTCGAGCCGACGCCGCGCGACGGCATCCATCAGTTCGCGACGATGATCCGCGATGCCGGTGTGGAGGTGGCCATCCGCCGCAGCCGCGGCCTGGACATCAGCGCCGCCTGCGGGCAGCTGCGCGTGGAGAAGCTCGGCCGCAGGCGCATCGCGTCACCATCCTGAGCCGGGTGGGGGCCGGGGGACGCCCGGTCAGGGATGGAACGCGTCGGCTGGTGGGCGATACGACGTGCCGAGTTTCACCGTGAGGTCCAGTCCCCGGTCGAGCGAGTCGCGCCCACGCTCCACCTGCGCGCCGCCGAGCACGCGCGCCATCCGTTCGGCAGCCTCCGGCTTGTTGCTGTAGTCCACGACGACGGTCCCGCTTCGCCGCCCGCCCGGATCGGTGCCGTAGGTGACGACGTCGAAGCCGCGGTCGCGGATCAGGAACGTGGCACGTCGTGCGAGCCCGGCGACGCCGCTGGCATTGAGCACCTCGACCAGCACCCGCTGCCCCTGCGGCGCGCTGGTGGTGTCGCCGGTCGCAACGATGGAGTCGCGCTGCGTGAAGCGGCGCGCACCGAACACACCGACCGCGATCACGGCAAGCGCGAAGCCGCCCAGCAACAACTGCCGGCCACGCGTCATCGGACCGCGTTCCACATCGCGACGGTCTCGGGGTGCAGTCCCTTCCCTTCTCGCAGCGACCATTCGAGCCGCACCTTCACGACCTGGCGGAAGACTCCTGCGAAGTCGCCGGGGACCATCTGCGCCAGCCAGGCCCGTTCTGCCAGCATGAACTTGCGGCCGGGCTCGAGGAAATCGGCCATGAAGAGCGCCTGGCCGGTGCGACCCCACCCCGGATTGCCGAGGGTGTGCCAGCGGATGGCGTCGAGGACGTCACGGCGTGGCTCACCGAGCGCCTCGAGGCGCGCCGCCGCCGCCGGCCCGTGCAGGATCTCGACCGGCGCATGGAGGTCGCCGGAGAGTTCGCGCAGCAGTTCCTCGTCGGCATCGCGCAGGGCGTCGTGCCAGATGCCGGCATCGTGCCAGGCGGTGCGCTCGCCGGCCGGGATGTCCATGGCCCTTGCCCAGCCATCGAGCAGGTCGGTCACGCGAGCGATGTGCTCGCGGCGCTTGGGCGAGGCGACGGCCCAGGGAGGCAGCTTCATGACGTGAGCGGGGACGGTGCGCATTCGGACGGCGGGAAAGGTTCGCCAAGTCGGTGGTTGTCGAGCAGTCGGGTGGAGCCGACGCGCACCGCGAGGATGATGCACCGCCCGGGTGCGGCGGTGGTGGAGGGCGCGAGGTCGGTGGGGTCGACGATCGCGAGGTAGTCGACCGTCGCGCGCGGCTCGGCGGCGAGACAGGCCAGGCCGATGGCGCAGAGTGCGGCGCCGTCCCGTTCCCCGCCGGTGAAGGCGTCGCACATCGCGCGCAGCGTGTCAGGCAGCACACGGGCGGCGCGGCGCTGTGCCGCGTCGAGGTAGCGATTGCGGCTCGACATCGCGAGTCCGTCAGGCTCGCGCACGATGGGTGCGATGTCGAGGGTGACCGGGATGTCCAGGTCCCGCACCATGGCGGCGATCAGCGTCGCCTGTTGCAGGTCCTTCTGGCCGAACACCGCGACATCCGGCTGCACGAGGTTGAAGAGCTTGGCGACGACCGTGAGCACGCCGGCGAAGTGCCCGGGCCGCACGGCACCCTCCCAGCGATCGGCGATTGCCTCCGGGACCACGCTCACGGCGCGCGGGCCCGGGTACATCACCGCCACCGGCGGCACGAAGGCCACCTGCGCCCCGCGGGCCATCGCCGCCGCAAGGTCCTCCGCCTCGGTGCGCGGATACGCGGCGAGGTCCTCGGTGGGTGCGAACTGCAGCGGGTTCACGAAGATGCTCACCACCACGCAGCCGGCCTGCGCCGTCGCGCGGTCGACCAGCGACAGGTGGCCGGCATGCAGCGCGCCCATCGTGGGCACGAACGCGATGCGTTCGCCGGCCGCGCGTGCGGCCGCCACCGCTGCGCGCAGCGATCCGACGTCCCGGACCACGAGCATGGTCAGCCGAAGCTCGTGCTGTCGTCGGGGTAGCGGCCCGCGCGGACATCATCGGCGTAGGCGCTCACGGCACTCTTCACGATGCCCGCCACGTCCGCGTACCGCTTCAGGAACTTCGGGCGAAACCCTTCGTTGAGGCCGATCAGGTCGGGGAGGACGAGGATCTGCCCGTCGCAGCCGGCACCGGCACCGATGCCGACGGTGGGAATGCGCAGCGACGCCGAGATGCCGCGCGAGAGGTCGGTCGGCATCAGCTCCAGCACGATCGCGAAGCAGCCTGCCTCCTGCAGGGCGAGTGCATCGGCGCGGAGGCGTTCCGCGACGTCGTCCTCACGCCCCTGCACACGGGCACCGCTGAGAGCCGGGTCACTCTGCGGGGTGTAGCCGATGTGGCCCATCACGGGGATCCCGGCATCGACGCAGGCCCGGATCGCCGCCAGTGCCGCGGCGCCCGCCCCCTCCAGCTTGACGGCGGTGCAGTCGGTCTCGGACATCGCGCGGCCGGCGTTGCGCACCGCCTCGGTGGCCGACACCTGGTAGGTCATCCAGGGCATGTCGAAGATCAGCATGGCGCGACGCACGCCGCGGCGCACCGCGGCGCAATGCCAGATCATCTGGTCGAGCGTGACGCGGCGCGTGGACTCGTGGCCTGCGACCACCATCCCCAGCGAGTCGCCGACCAGCACCATGTCCACGCCGGCGGCGTCCACCATGCGGCCGAACAGCACGTCGTAGGCGGTGGTGGCCACGATCTTCTCGCCCGCGACCTTCTTCGCCTGGAGGTCACGGATCGTCACCGGCTTGCCGGTGGAAGCCGGCGGGGGTGTCATGTGCGCGCTCATCGGAACCTCATCGAAGACTGGCGTCCCAGGTGCCGGAGGGGCGACGCACGCCGTGTGCATCGTCGTGCGGCGCGGTGTCCATGCCGGCATGGACCTGCGCGGATGCGATGGCCTCGCGTGCGGCCTCGACGCCGAGCAGCACGGCGAGCTCCCGGTGCCAGAAATCCCGGTCGAGCAGTCCCGGGTGCGGCACGAGGAGTTCCCGCGTCGTGATGATCGTGTCACGGACCCAGACGATGTCCAGGTCGAGCGTGCGCGGCCCCTTCGGCTGGAGGCGCGTGCGTCCGTGCTGCTCCTCGATCACCTGCAGCAGGGCGAGCAGTGCCGGCAGGCTGCAGTCGGTGTCCAGCAGCAGCATCTGGTTGAGGAACGGCGCCTGCGGTGGCCCGATGGCGATCGTCTCATCGGTCGGCGTGACGGCGAGCACCGTGACCGACTCGAGGGCGGCGATGGCCGCGATGGCGCTCGCGAGCGTCTCGTGCCGGTCCCCGACATTGGAGCCGAGGGCGATGGCCACGCGCAGGTGGACGGCGCCGTAGTCCGCGGCGATGGTCATGCGCGCGCGCCGTCCTCGACGACCACCTCGGCGTGGTCGAGCGGGCCGCCGAGTGCCACCTGCGGCTTGCGCAGTGCCACGCGCGCGCCCCGCACGCCGGGCAGGGCCACCGCGCCGGCCGCGATCTCCTGGCCGAGGGTCTCGAGATAGCGCAACGGCCCGGCCGCGACGCAGCGCGCCGTCAGGTCGTAGAGCGCGCGGTAGTCCACGGTGATCGCGCCCAGGGGCGCCGGCGTCGCCCACACGGTCAGGTCCACCTCGAGCGGCTGGCTGAACTCCGCCTCGTGCGGCAGGATGCCGACGCGGCAGTGGAACCGCATGTTGCGGAGCGTGATCTCGACGGGAGCGGGCATTCAGCGTGGCGCAGGGGGACGGCCGGCGGCGGCCCCCAAAGATACCGCCGGCGCGCCCGTGATGGACCACGGGCGGGTGCCGGCCCCGCCGCCTACGATCCCGCCGCCTCGTCGAGCCCCGCGCGCAGGTCCCGCACCAGCGCCAGCGCGTCATCGACCGAGGCCTCGGCAGCCCGCACGATGGCGCTCCCGACCACCACACCGTCGGCCAGCGACGCCACGCGACGCGCCTGCTCCCGCGTGCTGATCCCGAAGCCGACGCAGATGGGCAGCGTGGTGGCGCCACGCAGCCGGCCGATCACCTCGGGCAGGTCGGTCGCCAGTGCATCCTGGGCGCCCGTGACACCGAGGCGGCTGATGAGGTACACGAAGCCGCTGCCGTGCCGCGCGATCTCGGCCATGCGGGACGCGGGTGTGGTGGGCGCGACGAGGCGGACGTAGGCCAGCGGCGAGCTGCCGAGCCACGCCTCGCGCTCCGGATCGGCGCCAACCGGCATGTCGGTGACCAGGATGCCCGACACGCCGGCATCGGCGGCGCGCTGGAGCACGTCGGCGCCGGCGTTGAGGATCGGGTTCAGGTAGCTGAAGAGCACGACCGGGATGCCGACACGTGCGCGGCGCACCATGTCCAGCACGCCGTCGAAGGTCATGCCGTGCGCCAGGGCGAGCTGTGAGCTGCGCTGGATCACCGGGCCATCGGCGAGCGGGTCGGAGAACGGCACCCCCAGCTCGATGCAGTCGGCGCCGGCGGCCTCGAGGCCCTGCAGGAGCGCCATCGACCGCTCCGGGTCGGGATGGCCGGCGGTGATGTACGGCACCAGCGCGCGACGCCCCGCGCTGCGCAGTGCGAGCATCCGCTCGGTGAGGTGCACCGCAGCCGCCGCCGTCACTCGACCGCCATGATGGGATGCTGCATCATCGTGCCCACGTCCTTGTCGCCGCGACCCGAGACGCACAGCAGCACCGGCTCGTCGGGCGCCCAGCGCCCCGCGTTGTCGGCGATCCATGCCACTGCGTGCGCCGTCTCCAGCGCCGGGATGATCCCCTCGAGCCGGCTGAGCAGTGCGACACCACGCAGCGCATCGGCATCCGTGACCGCCACGTACTCGGCCCGACCGGTGACCTTCATGTGGGCATGCTCCGGCCCCACGCCCGGGTAGTCCAGCCCCGCACTGATGCTGTGCGCCGGGTGCACCTGCCCGTGCGCGTCCTGCAGGAGCAGCGAGAGCGATCCATGCAGGACGCCGGGGGTGCCGGAGGTGAGCGTGGCCGAGTGACGGCCGGTGTGCACGCCCTCACCGGCGGCCTCGACGCCCACGAGCTGCACGCCGGCGTCGGGGACGAAGGCGTGGAAGATGCCCATCGCGTTCGAGCCGCCACCGACGCAGGCGACGACGGTGCGCGGCAGCCGGCCCGCGATGCGGAGCATCTGCTCGCGGGCCTCGTTGCCGATGCAGGCGTGGAAGTCGCGCACCATGCGCGGGTACGGTGCCGGCCCGACGACGCTGCCGATGATGTAGTGGCTGCCCTCGACATTGGTGACCCAGTCGCGGATCGCCTCGCTGGTGGCATCCTTGAGTGTGCGCGTGCCGCCGGTCACGGGCACCACGCGGGCACCGAGCAGCTGCATGCGGAAGACGTTGAGGCTCTGGCGCTGCGTGTCCTCCTCGCCCATGTACACGACGCACTCGAGGCCGAACTTCGCGCAGACCGTGGCGGTCGCGACGCCGTGCTGGCCGGCGCCCGTCTCGGCGATGATGCGTCGCTTCCCCATGCGGATCGCGAGCAGCACCTGCGCCAGCGCGTTGTTGATCTTGTGCGCGCCGGTGTGGCAGAGGTCTTCGCGCTTCAGCCACACCGGCGCCCCCACGCGCGCCGAGAGGCGCGGTGCGAAGCCGAGGGGCGTGGCCCGGCCGACGAAGGACTCGAGGAGGCCGTTGAGCTCACGCTGGAACGCGGCGTCGGTCTTGACCGCCTCATAGGCGAGCGTGAGCTCGTCGAGCGCGGGGATGAGCGTCTCGGGCACGTACCGGCCGCCGAAGGGGCCGAACCGGTCGCCCGGCACGGAGGCCGGTGCCTGCATCGTCGCCATCTACTGGACTCCTGCGAGGGACAATTGCTCATCCACGCCGTCGCCGCGGACGGCGGCGATGAATCGCTGCACGCGCGCGTGATCCTTGATTCCGGGCGCGGATTCCACACCCGACGAGACATCCACAACGTCCGGCGACAGCAGGGCGATCCCGGTGCGCACGTTGTCCGGCGTCAGGCCGCCGGCCAGCACCAGCAGGGCGCTGGTCTCCGCCGACTCACGGATCGCCTGCAGCGGCGCCTGCAGCGCGCGCCAGTCGATCGTCACGCCGGTGCCGCCGAGGGCCCCGGGCACGAAGGCATCCAGCACGATGCCGTCGGCGACGCTGAAGAGCGCCGTGGCGCGCTCGCGGTCGAGTGCACCGGCGGCCACGCGCATCACCGCCCAGATGCCGCCGGGCCAGCGTTCGCGCAGGTCCTGCACCATGCGTGGCGACGGATCACCATGGAGCTGCACGATGTCGGCGCCGGCGGCCATGGCGCCACGGACGATGTCGTCCACCGGTTCATGCCCCACCACCACCACGCGGGTGGCAGTGCCGGCCATGCTGAACACCGCGCGGGCCCCCTCCGGTGAGACCAGGCGCGGGCCGCCGGCGAGGATCGCACCGGCGTAGCGCGCTCCGGCGGCGACGGCGGCCGCCGCGTCGTCGGGGCGCACGAGGCCGCAGATCTTCACCGCGGGGTGCATCGTCAGGCCCTGCGCCGCCGCCGCGCGACGCCGGTCAGGCCGGCGACGTCGTCGGCCGGCGTGCCCGAGGCGGAGATCGTCGAGCCCACGAGCACCGCATCGGCGCCGCAGTCCGCGGCCCGTTCGACGTCGGCGCGGGAGCGCACGCCGCTCTCGTAGATCGCGATGTGCGTGACCGGGATGCGCGGGAGGAGGCGCGCGCTCACGCTGTCGTCGAGTTCGAGGGTCTCGAGGTTGCGGTTGTTGACGCCGATCAGCAGCGCGCCGGACTCCAGCGCGAGCTCGAGCTCGTGCTCGTCCCGGACTTCGACCAGCGGCTCGACGCCGAGCTTGCGGGCGGTGAAGACGAGGGCGTGGAGGTCGGCGGCGGGCAGGGCGCGCGCGATCAGCAGCGCCGCGGAGGCACCGGCCTGGCGCGCCTCCACCAGCTGGACGGCGTCGGTGATGAAGTCCTTGCGGATGCAGGGCCCGAGGTCGAGTGCGGCCGCGATCCGCAGGTCATCGAGGGCGCCCCCGAACTCGCTCGGCTCGGTGAGGATGGAGAACGCAGTGGCCCCTCCCGAGGCGTACTGCCGCACCTGCAGGGCGGCATCGAGCGCCGTGTTGATCTCGCCCTTCGACGGCGAGCTGCGCTTGAGCTCCGCGAGGACGGCCACGTCGCTGCGGCGCGTGATGGCGGCGAGGATGTCGACCGGTGGCGGCACGAGGAGGGCGGCCGCCTCACGCGCCTCGAAGGGCATCGCCGCGCGTGCCGCGGCCGCGCGGGCCGCGCTTGCCGAACTCAGCCGACCGAGGGGGCCGACGGGTGCGGTCCAGAGGCGAGCCACTTGCATTTCGGGATTCCTTCGGCAATAGTCTTCGGCAGTTCTTCGGGGTGAACTCCCTGCCTCGGCAATCTAGCGAAGTCCATCCGTCCTCTGCATCAGCGGGAGCCCGACACATGTCGCTCACCAAGCGCCAGCGCGAAATCCTCACCTTCCTCTCGTTGTACGCCGACGAGAACGGGTACGCGCCGAGCTTCGAGGAAATTGCCGAGAACTTCGGGTTCACGAGCCTCGCGACGGTGCACGAGCACCTCAGCAATCTCGAACGGAAGGGGTACATCCGGCGTGGCTACAACGAGAGCCGCGCGATCGAGATCCTGCCGTCCGAGTCGTCACCCCGCTTCGTGGAATTGCCACTGCTGGGCCTGGTTGCGGCCGGCATGCCGATCGAGGCGTCGGGCACGGGTGAGACGATGGCCATCCCGCCGGACATGCTTCGCAAGACGGGCAACCACTACGTCCTCAAGGTGCGCGGCAACTCGATGATCGACGAGCAGATCCGCGACGGCGACTTCGTGGTGGTCAACGAGCGGAAGAGCGCCGACAACGGCGAGATGGTGATCGCGCTGCTCGAGCGCACCTCCGCCACGGTGAAGCGCTACTATCGCGAGAAGGACGGCCGCATCCGGTTGCAGCCGGCCAACGAGACCATGGAGCCGATCTTCACCGACGAGCGCAACCTGCTGATCCAGGGCGTGGTGGTCGGCGTGCTCCGGCGGTACGCATGACCAGCCCGACCTCCATCCGGGGGCTGCGGACGGCGATCTACGCCGTTCCCGACCTGGCGGCCGCGAAGGCCTGGTACACATCGGCCCTCGAGCGGCCGCCGTACTTCGACGAGGAGTTCTACGTCGGCTACAACGTCGGGGGCTTCGAACTGGGCCTGGTGCCGGAGCCCGAGGCGCCGGCGGAGCGGGACGCCGCCGGTGTGGCGTTCTGGGGGGTGGACGACGCCGAGGGCGCCTACGCCAGGCTGGTGGGCCTCGGTGCGGCCGACCATGAGCCAGTCCAGGATGTGGGCGGCGGAGTCCGGATCGGCGCCGTGCGCGACCCGTTCGGCAACATCCTCGGCGTGGTGCAGAACCCGAATTTCCGCATCGAGGGCTGACCCGGCAGACCTCAAGTCGCCGGCGCAAACATCCGACACTCGGCGGAGATCATTCCCCGGCTTCCGGGCCGGATCGGGACCCCCCTTGTTGGACCAGCGGCCATGCGCCTCGTTCTCGTTGACAACGAACACCACGTGGCCGACGCCCACCGGCGCGCGCTGCGAAGCGTCAGGCCGGAATGGGACGTGGTGCTCGCCAGCACCCCGGCGGCCGCGCTCGAGGCACTCGAGGCAGGCCGCACTGATGTCTTCATCTCGGAACTGGGCGCCCCCGGCAGCGGGTGTGTCGAGCTGTTCGAAACGGTGAAGGCGCGCTGGCCCTCGATCGTCCGCATCGCGCTGTCGGAGTTCGCGGACCGCGCGGTGGCGCTGCGCCTCGAGCGGAGCGTGCACCGCTTCCTCCACAAGCCCTGCGACACTTACACGCTGGCGATGCTGATCGAGCGCAACAGCACGTTACGTGACGTCGTGCACGATCCCTCGGTGCTGGCTGCCATCGGCGGGCTCGAGGCCATCCCGCGACCACCGGTGACGGTGCAGGCGCTGGAGAAGGTGCTCGCGGATCCGGATGCCGGCGTGATTGCAGTGGCTGCCGTGATCAGTCGCGACGCCGCACTCACCGCGCGGCTCCTGCGCGTGGTGAACAGTTCGTTCTTCGGTGTCGGCCGGCAGGTCACGCGCGTCGACGCCGCCGTGAACTTCATGGGCGTCTCGCTGGTGCGGTCGATCGCGCTCGCGGATGGTGCGGTGCGGTCGTTCACGGTCGATCCGGCGGTGCTCGACCTCGACGACTGGAACATGCACGCCGTGCGCGTGGCCACCGCCTCCCGCGACATCGCACTGGCGATCTGTCCGCAGGATCGCTCGCTCGCCGACGAGGCGTTCCTCGCCGGCCTCCTGCACGACGTCGGCCAGGTGGTGGTGGCGGGCGTGTCACCGACCCGGTGGCGCGCGCTGGAAGCCGATGCCAGCGAGGCCGGTGTGTCGGTCGACGTGGTCGAACACCGCACCGGCGCCGTGGCGCATTCGCTGGTGGGCGCGTACCTGCTCAGCCTGTGGGGACTGCCCTCGGGCGTGATCGAGGCGGTGGCCTTCCACCACACGCCGGAACGCCTGGCGGGCTCCATTTTCGATGCCGCGATTGCGGTGCACATCGCCGATGCGATGGCAGCGCGCGCCCCGGGACGCATCGCCCCCGCGCTTCACCTGCCGAGCATCCGTGCTGCCGGCATCACCGACGAGCAGCTGCAGGGCTGGCGCATGCGCTACGGCGCGCTCGACGCCGCGGCCTGACGCTCCGCGGCGTCAGCCCGCCGGGACCGTCGACGCCGCGACGAGGTCCTGCAGGACGCGCTGCGGCGCACCGGTGCGCAGCGTCTCGCGCACCTCGTCCACCAGCGCGGCGTAGGTCGACGTGCCGCGGTGCACGAAGAGGGCCGCGGCCGCGTTGAGGATCACCGCAGCGCGGGCCGCCGGATTCCCGCCTCCGCCCAGCACCTCGCGCACGAGCACGGCATTCTCGAGCGGCTCGCCACCGGCGAGCTCGGGGGCCCCGAGCCCGGCGAAGCCGAGGTCCGCGGGATCGATGGTCCATTCCCGAACCGGCGCATCACCACGCAGTTCGCGCACGTGTGTCACGCCGATCGGGGAGATCTCGTCCATGCCCGGCTCGCCGTGCACGACGAGGGCATGTTCGGTGCCGAGCGTGTGCAGCGCGCCGGCGATCAGGTCGAGCCGGTTGCGGTCCGCGACGCCGATCACCTGGCGGCCGGCGCGCGCCGGGTTCGCGAGCGGCCCGATCATGTTCATGACCGTGGGGATCGCGAGCTCGCGGCGCACCGGTCCGACATGCCGCATGGCCGGATGCATCAGCGGTGCGAACATGAAGACGATGCCGACCTCGCGCAGGATGGCGGCCATCCGCGCCGGCGTGAGCTCGATCCGCATGCCGAGCGCCTCGAGCAGGTCGGCACTGCCACTGCGGCTGGTGAAGCTGCGGTTGCCATGCTTGGCGATGCGCACGCCGCACGCCGCGGCCGCGAGCGCGGCGGCCGTGGAGATGTTGAACGTGGGCACGGCGCCGCCGCCGGTGCCGCAGGTGTCCACCAGCGCGGCGGGGGTGTCGGCGTCGATCGTGATCATGGCGCGGCGCAGGGCGCGCGCGGCACCCGCGACCTCCGCCGGCGTCTCGCCCTTGACGCGCAGCCCCATGAGCAGCGCCGCCACCTGCGCCGGCGTGGCGCCGCCGCCCATCACGACATCGAAGGCCGCGCCGGCTTCGTCGGCGCCGAGGTGATGGCCCCCGGCAAGGCGGCGCACCGCATGGCGCAGCGCCTCGTCGGTCATCCTGCCGGCCGCACTGCGCGCCCGCCGCCGCGCGGCCCGGTCACGTCGCCGAGAGCTCGGGCAGCAGACGCTCGGCGAGGCCCGCCTGCGTGGCCACCAGCGCGATGATGAGGCCCAGCAGCCGGACGCGGTCCACATCGGCCTCGGTGAAGACACCCTGCTGGTTGCGGTTCGCCACGTTCACGACGCCCACCAGGTCCTCGCGGTAGACGAGCGGGAAGGCGATGAAGCTGCCGCTGGTGAAGTACTCGTCCTTCAGCAGCGGATGGCGGCTGGCCTGGGTGGCGTCGGTGACGAGGATCACCTGCCGGCTGGCGGCCACCTTGCCGGCCACACCGCTGCCGATCGCCACGCGGTAGCCGTCGCGCACGTCACGCGCCACGCCGCGGGCCGCGGCCAGGTAGAGCATGCCCGGCTCCGGCGCCCGCATCATGAGCGACACACGCTGCGCCTGCATGTCCTCGCCGACGAGGTTGAGCAGTTCGTCGGCCAGCCGGCGCGGGTCGGGATCGCTCGCATCCATCGACAGCACGCGGTCAATCAGCAGCACCGTGCGCTCGCGGTCGCGCAGCTCCTCGTTGCGGCGGTGCAACTCGATGTGCGCCTGCTCGGTCTGGCCCAGCGCGGACTCGAGCTGCTTCTGCAGCGATTCCGACTTGCGCTGGAAGCGGCGTGCGTCCTCCTCGATGCGGCTCGTCTCGCGCTCGAGCTGGACGATCCTGGCGTGGTCCGCGCTGCTGGTCTGCGCCGGTGCCAGTGCCGAGAACTTCTGCTCCAGTTCCCCGAGCTTGCGGTCGTACTCGCCGTGGATGCGCTGCGTGACGGATTCAAGGGTCACGACTGCCTCGCGGCGGGCATCCATCTCGGCGAAGCGGGCGAAGGCGAGGTCGAAGAGCGCGGCGTTCGGCAGGAACTTCTCGATGGTCCGGCCGCCGAAGAATTTCTTCGGCTCGACGACGGTCAGGACCCCACCGAGGGCGCCGTCGAAGCGCAGGCCACGAATCGAGAGGGTGGCGTTCTCCACGGGCGGGAGGCCGAGGAGTCGCGCGAAGTCGGCGGCCCGCTCGGTGACGTCGACGAAGGTCGAGCCGGCCGCGATGCCCTGCCGGACGGCAATCGGCAGCTGGTCGAAGGCCACCTCGAGCTGGGTGGGACGCGACGACCCGACCGAGGACGGGCTGAGACGGTCGGTGAGCAACTCGCGGCGTCCGTCGTATCGGAAGTACGCGAGGTAGGCTCCACGGTCGAGCTCGGCAAGGGCTTCACCCAACACGCCGATCGCGCCGCCCAGGTCGGGCGCGACGGCGAGGGAGTGCGCCAGGGACGCGAGCGTGCGAGGAGCCATCTGGATCGTGGAAGGCGGTGCGGGCAACGTCACGGGAGCGCGCGCGGTCCCCAAGGGTGACGGGCTCGTGCGGGCTTGTCAATCCGTTGTCTTATCACGACTTGTCTCGCTTGAAGTCACTTCCCGGGCGGCCTAGCTTTCAGCCAATGTCGCGGCGCACTCTCCAGCTTGTCGTCCAGTATGATGGCGGAGCCTTCTCTGGATGGCAGCGGCAGCCGGCACAGCGGACGGTCCAGGGCGCGATCGAGGACGGCCTCGCGCGGCTGATGCAGTCACACGTGCCGGCCATCGGTGCCGGCCGCACTGACGCCGGGGTCCACGCGCTCGGGCAGTCTGTGAGCGTGGTCGTGCCCGACTCCTGGACACCGGGGCGCCTGCAGCGTGCCCTCAACGCCGTGATGCCCCGGGACGTGCGGTGCGCCGCCGCCTTCGAGATGGCGGAAGCCTTCCACGCCCGCTACAGTGCCACCGAGCGCGCGTACCGGTACCTGCTCGGCACGGACGCCGACGCGGGGAGCCCGTTTCGGTACAATCGCGAATGGGCGCTCGGGCGCGCCCCGGACCTGGCGCTCCTGCGGGCGGAGGCGGCTAGCCTCGCAGGCGAGCACGCCTTCCACGCCTTTGCCGTGAAGGGGACGGCTCCGGCCAGCGACGATCACCGCTGCGAGATCCGGCGCTGTGCCTGGCTGGAGCGCGACGGCGGGCTCACCCTGGAGATCGCGGCCAACCGGTTCCTCCATCACATGGTGCGCTTCCTCGTCGCCACAATGGTCGAGGTCGGTGTGGGGCGACGCCCGCCCGGGACGATCCGTGCCCTCCTCGCGGCGGTCGACAACCGCGATGTCGCGGCCCCGGCGCCCGCCTGCGGCCTGTACCTTGAACGCGTCACGTATCCACTCACCCTCTATCTCGCCGACGCTCCGGCGGCGGCCGCCTGACGGGTATGCGGATCCTTCACCAGCCCGGCCCCACCTTGCACCGCGCGCTCAGGCGCATTCCCTCCCTGCACACGATGGCCTTCCGTCTCACCCTGCTGTCCGGCGCCGTGCTCGTCCTCGCCTGTGAGGGCGTGCCGGCCGCCTCGAGCGAAGCGCAACGGCCGGCGGTGTCCACGCCCGCCGTCGCCAATGCCCCGTCGCGCGCCGAGCAGGCGTCGGCCTCGCTGCCGCTGTCGCGGCGCACCGCCATCACCGAGGCCGTCTCGAAGGTCGCACCGGCGGTGGTGACCGTGCAGACCGAGACCGTGCAGGACGTGCCGGTCGATCCGTTCGAGATGTTCTTCGGCGGGGCACGCAGCGGCCAGCGCCGGCAGTCGGGCATCGGCTCGGGCTTCATCGTGCAGGCCGACGGCGTGATCGTCACCAACGCGCACGTCGTCAACGGCGCGACGAAGATCGTGGTCGCGCTGCGTGACGGCCAGACCTACGATGCGAAGCTGGTCGGCATGGACGAGATGAACGATCTCGCGGTGCTCCGCATCAACGCGAACCGCCTCCCGGTGGCGCCCATCGGCTCGTCCGGTGACCTCGCCATCGGCGAGTGGGCCATCGCGATCGGCAACCCGTACGGATTCCTCCTCGGGAACACGGAGCCGAGCGTCACGGCCGGCGTGATCAGTGCGACGGGACGGAACCTCGTGCCGCAGCAGGGACAGTCCGAGACGGGGGGCACGTACGTGGACATGCTCCAGACCGACGCGTCGATCAATCCCGGCAACTCGGGTGGCCCGCTGGTGAATGCGCTCGGCCAGGTGATCGGGGTCAACACCTCGATCTTCTCCCCCAGTGGCGGGAGCATCGGCCTCGGCTTCGCGATCCCGATCAACCGGGCCATGCGGGTGGCCGACGACCTGCTGAAGCACGGTGCGGTGCGGCACCCGTGGATCGGCCTGCGCATCGCACAGCCGGCCGGCAACACCCCGCGCGAGGTGCTGCGGTCGGGCGTGGTGGTGCGGAGCGTGGTCCTCGGCTCGCCGGCGGCGCAGGCCGGCATCAAGCCCGGCGACCAGATCGTCCGGAGCCGCGGCCGGTTCCTGCGCAACATGTTCGACTGGGAAGGCGAGATGCTGGAACTGCGCGTCGGCGAGGCGGCGGCGATGGTGATCAGCCGCGACGGGCGCGAGGAGACGGTGTCGGTCACGCCGGCCGACATGCCGGAGGTCGGCGCGAAGAAGGTCGAGGTGCTGCGCGATGTGCAGCTGGTGACGCTCACGCCCGCCATCCGGCAGGAGCGCAACATCCGCTCGACGCGCGGGGCGCTCGTCGTGAACGCCAGCGACCGCGTGATGGACCAGCTCGGGGTCATGCCCGGGGACGTGATCATCGGCGTGAACCGCGTGTCGGTCAGCTCGGCCGAGGAAGTGGCGCGGGCCATCGACCAGCTCGCGGGACGCGGCATGATCCAGCTCATCATCGAGCGGCGCGGCGCGATGTACTCCACCCAGTTCTACATCCAGTGATGTCCCAGCCACACGTGTTGTACTCGTCGCCGCTTGCCGAGCGATATGCCTCCCCCGCCATGCTCGAGCTGTGGGGGGCGCAGAACCGCTACAGCCTCTGGCGGCGCCTGTGGCTCGCGCTGGCCGAGAGCCAGCAGCGCCTCGGCGTCGACATCCCCGACGCGGCGATCGCCGCGATGCGTGGCGCGCTGGACGACATCGACTTCACCGCCGTCGCCGCCTATGAGAAGCGGTTCCGCCACGACGTGATGGCGCACGTGCATGCCTTCGGGGATGCCGCGCCGGCGGCGAAGGCGTTCATCCACCTCGGGGCGACGTCGGCCTACGTGACCGACAACGCCGACCTGATCCTGATGCGGCGGGGGCTCGAGATCCTGCGCGCGAAGCTGGCGGCGGCGCTGCGCGCGATGGCCGGGTTCGCGCGGGACTGGCGTGCTGAGCCCACCCTGGGCTACACGCACCTGCAGTCCGCGCAGCTGACGACGGTGGGCAAGCGCTGCACGCTCTGGATGCAGGACTTCCTGCTCGACCTGGCCGACCTCGAGCACCGCATCGCGACGCTGCCGTTCCGCGGCGTGAAGGGCACCACCGGCACGCAGGCCAGCTTCCTCACGCTGTTCGACGGCGACCACGGGCGGGTGCGGGAGCTGGACCGCATGGTCACCGCGGCGATGGGCTTCCCGCGGCCGCTGCCGGTGACGGGCCAGACTTACAGCCGGAAGCTCGACGCGCAGGTGCTGGGCGTGGTGAGCGGGATCGCGTCCAGCGCGTCGAAGTTCAGCGGCGACATCCGGATGCTGCAGGCGTTCGGCGAGATCGAGGAGCCGTTCGAGAAGGAGCAGATCGGCAGCTCGGCGATGGCGTACAAGCGCAACCCGATGCGGGCCGAGCGCATCGCATCGCTCGCGCGGTTCGTGCTGTCGCTGGAGCCGAATGCCAACCAGACGCACGCGGTGCAGTACTTCGAGCGGACGCTGGACGACTCCGCCAACCGCCGGCTGGTGATCCCGGAGGCCTTCCTCGCCTGTGACGCGATCCTGATCCTGGTGGCGAACATCGCCCGCGGCCTGGAGGTGCATCCCGAGCGGATCCGGCGTCGGGTGGACGACGAGCTGCCGTTCATGGCGACCGAGGAACTGATCGTGAATGCGGTGCGCGCCGGCGGCGACCGCCAGGCGGTGCACGAGGTGATCCGCCGGCACGCGATCGCCGCCGCGCGCGCGGTGAAGGACGAGGGCGTGCGCAACGACCTGCTGGAACGCCTGACCGCCGACCCGGAGTATCCCGTGGACCTCGAAGTGCTGCAGCGCGTGATGTCCCCTGCCCGCTTCGTCGGGCGGAGTGCCGAGCAGGTGGACGAGTTCCTGGCCGAGGAGCTGGAACCGGCGCTGGCCGGGATCGCCACCGACGAGACGGCGGCCGGGGCGGTCCGTGTTTGACGCGCGGCTGACGCCGGCCGGCATCCCGACCACGCGCCTGCCGCTGTTCCATGCGGCGCGCGGCAAGGTGCGTGACGTGTACGAGGTCGACGAGGAGCGCCTCCTGCTGGTGGCCACCGACCGTGTCAGCGCGTTCGACGTGGTGATGCGCGAGGCGGTGCCGTACAAGGGCATCGTGCTGACGCAGATGACGGCCTGGTGGCTGCGCCAGCTGGAGGCGGAGGTGGCCCACCACATGATCAGTGCCGATGCGTCGGAGATCATCGCCGAGGTGCCGGAACTCGCGCCGCACCGCGCCACGATCACGGGGCGCTCGATGCTGGTCAAGCGGGCGCGGATCTTCCCGGTGGAGTGCGTCATCCGCGGCTACTTGAGCGGCTCGGCGTGGAAGGAGTACGCGGCGCAGGGCACGCTGGCGGGCGAGCGCCTGCCGGCAGGGCTCGTGGAGAGCGCGGTGCTGCAGCCGGCGATCTTCTCACCGGCGACGAAGGCGGTGACCGGGCACGACGAGAACATCACGATCGACCGGATGAAGACGGTGGTGGGCGACGTGCACGCCCGCGAGCTCGAGGAGCTCACGCGCCTGGTCTACGACCGCGGCGGGCGCATGGCACAGGCCCGCGGCATCATCATCGCCGACACCAAGTTCGAGTTCGGGCTCTGGCGGGACCGCGTGATCCTCTGCGACGAGGTGCTCACGCCTGATTCGTCACGGTTCTGGCCCGCCGAGGCGTACGCGCCCGGCGGACCGCAACCCAGCTTCGACAAGCAGCCGCTGCGTGACTGGCTGCAGGACGAGCGGAACGCCGGTCGCTGGAATGGCGAGGCGCCGCCGCCGTCGCTGCCGGAGGAGGTCGTGGAGGCCACCAGCCTGCGCTACCTCGATGCCTTCCGGCGCATCACCGGCGCGGCGCTCGACCTGACGCAGTTCTCATGAGCTTCTCGCGCGATGGCGCTGCGCTGATGGCGATCTGCGGCGGGATCGCCGTCGCCGTGCTGGCGCTGGCCGTCTGGCGCCGGAGCTGGGCGCTCTGGATCGTGGGCGTCGTCCTGCTCGTCGCGACCCTCGGCGTGGCCTGGGTGTTCCGCACGCCGGCCGGCCGCGTGGCGCACGAGACACCGTCGGCGGCGACGGCGGCGGCGACGCGTGCCGGAGGGTCCCCGTGATGCGCGTGCAACCAGGGCGCCCCGAGCGGCCGACGGGCATGCGGCGCGCGGTGGTGCTCTTTCCCGGCGGGCTGACGCTGGGCAACCTGTTCTTCGGCATCTTCGCGATGATCAGTGCAAGCCGCGGCGAGTTCGGCCGGGCGGTGCTGTTCATCGTGTGCGGCGGCGTCTGCGACATGCTCGACGGCCGCGTGGCGCGGGCAACGAACTCGGGCACCGAGTTCGGCGAGCAGCTCGACTCGCTGGTGGACGCGATCTCGTTCGGGCTGGCGCCGGCGATGATCACGTACTTCGCCGTCCTCGCCCCGACGGAGCCGGGCCGCGACCGGTGGTCGTGGATCCTGGTCTTCTTCTTCTGCATGTGTGCCGTGCTGCGCCTGGCACGCTTCAACGTCACGCAGGCCGGCTCGAAGAAGAGCTACTTCCTGGGTCTTCCCAGCCCGGCGGCCGGCGGCACGCTCGCCACCTACCACTGGTTCGCGCAGACGCCGCTGTACCAGCAGACGATGATCGGCGACCTGCCGTGGCACGAGCTCGTGAAGTACCTGATGGTCGGGCTGTCGCTGCTGATGATCAGCAACGTGCGCTACCCTGCCTTCCCCCGGACGGGCTTCCGCGACTGGAAGGGCATCCTCGGCTCCGTCACGGTGATCACCTGCCTGGTCGGCGCGATCGTGGTGCCGCGGCAGTTCTTCTTCCCGGCGGGGCTCGTGTACGTGCTGGTCGGCCTGATGGGCACGATCCTGCAGTCGCTGGCCGATCGCCCGGAGCCGCTGGCCGCCGAGGACATCGCGGGCGAACGCGCGGTCGCGGCCTCCGATGCGCTCACGATCGTGGACGCCAACCGGCGCCGCAAGCGCCGGCGCTCGCGCGACGACACCCCGCTGGTCCCCCGCTCGCCCACCGCCCCGCCTCCCCCACCCCCATCCCGCTCGCCCGAGCCCCCAGAATGAGCCGCTACCGCGTCAGTGTGCACATCGTCCCGCGCAAGGGACTCCTCGATCCGCAGGGCAAGGCCGTGTCCGACGCGCTGCACGCGCTGGGCTTCCCGGAGGTCGAGGACACCCGCATCGGCCGGCACCTCGTGCTCGACGTGAGGGCGGACAGTGCGGCCGCGGCCGAGACGGCGGTGCAGGCGATGTGCGACAAGCTGCTCGCCAACCCGGTCACCGAAGACTACCAGATCGCCTCCACGGTGACGGCCTGACGATGAAGTTCGGCATCGTCACCTTCCCCGGCTCCAACTGCGACGTCGACGCACTCCACGCGGTGACCGACCAGCTGGGCCAGACCGCGGTGTCGCTCTGGCATCGCGACCATGACACACAGGACTGCGACGTCCTTATACTCCCGGGCGGGTTCAGCTACGGCGACGCCCTGCGGGCCGGCGCGATCGCGCGCTTCAGCCCCATCATGCGGGAGGTCGTCGCCCACGCGGAGCGCGGGGCGCCGGTGATCGGCATCTGCAACGGCTTCCAGATCCTGTGTGAGTCACACCTGCTGCCCGGCGCGCTGATGCGGAATGCCGGCCTGCAGTTCGTCTGCGACTGGGTGCACCTGCGGGTGGAGGGCGCGGCGCCGCTCTACCTGTCCGGCTATGCCCCGGGACAGGTGCTGCGCATCCCCGTGGCGCACGGCGAGGGCCGCTTCGCCGCCGACGACGCGACGCTCGACGCCCTCGAGCAGCAGGGACAGGTGGTGTTCCGGTACTGCGACGCCGACGGGACTGTCTCCGATGCGGCCAATCCCAACGGGGCGATGCGCAACATCGCCGGCATCACCAACGCCGCCGGCAACGTGCTGGGCATGATGCCGCACCCGGAGCGGGCGGTGGAGTCGCTGCTCGGATCCGTGGACGGGCTGCCGCTGTTCGAGTCACTCCTGGCACGGGTGGGTGCATGAGCGCCACGCCCTCCAGGGTGCAGCCTCGCCCGGGCGACCCGGCGATCACGCCGGCGCTGGTCGCGGAGCATGGCATCACGCCGTTCGAGTACGAGAAGCTGCTCGGCCTGCTCGGGCGTGAGCCCACGTTCACCGAGCTTGGCATCGTGAGCGCGCTGTGGAGCGAGCACTGCTCGTACAAGCACTCGCGCCCCGTGCTGAAGACACTGCCGACGCAGGCGCCGTACGTGCTGCAGGGCCCGGGTGAGAACGCCGGCGTGATCAGCGTCGGCGACGGGCTCGCCGTCGCGTTCAAGATCGAGAGCCACAACCACCCGTCGGCGGTGGAGCCGTACCAGGGGGCGGCCACCGGTGTCGGCGGCATCCTGCGCGACGTGTTCACGATGGGCGCGCGCCCCATCGCGATGCTCAACTCGCTCCGCTTCGGCAGCCTCGACTCGCCGCGGGTGCGCTGGCTGGTCTCCGGCGTCGTCAAGGGCATCGGCGACTACGGCAATTGCATCGGGGTGCCGACGGTGGCGGGCGACGTGATGTTCGACCCGGCGTACGAGGGCAACCCGCTCGTCAACGCGATGTGCGTCGGGCTGATGCGCGAGGAGGAACTGATCACCGCCAAGGCCGAGGGCGTGGGCAACCCGATCCTCGCCGTCGGTGCGCGCACGGGCCGCGACGGCATCCATGGCGCGAGCTTCGCGTCCGAGGACCTGAGCGAGGAGAACGAGGCGAAGCGGCCGCGGGTGCAGGTGGGCGATCCCTTCACCGAGAAGTTGCTGCTCGAGGCGTCGCTGGAGCTGATCCGCAGCGGGCACATCGTCGCGATCCAGGACATGGGTGCGGCCGGCCTCACGTCGAGTAGTGCCGAGATGGCCGAGCGCGGTGACGTGGGCGTGGTGATCGACGTGACGAAGGTGCCGGTGCGCGAGGAGGGGATGACCCCCTACGAGATCCTGCTCAGCGAGAGCCAGGAGCGGATGCTG
The DNA here is from genome assembly GCA_020851035.1 of Gemmatimonadaceae bacterium. Lineage (NCBI taxonomy): Bacteria > Pseudomonadati > Gemmatimonadota > Gemmatimonadia > Gemmatimonadales > Gemmatimonadaceae > Gemmatimonadaceae bacterium. The sequence continues at coordinate 127,778 of JADZDM010000004.1, forward strand.
GTGGTGGCGAAGAAGGGCCATGAGGAGGCCGCGCGGGCGATCCTGCGCAAGTGGGACCTGCAGGCCGAGGTGATCGGCGAGGTGATCGCGGAGCCCGTGTACCGCGTGGTGGAGGGCGACCGCGTGGTGGCCGAGTTTCCCGGCAGCCGGCTGGTGACCGAGTGCCCGCAGTACGCCCCGGAGGCGCGCGAGAGCGAGGCGATCGTGGCCCTGCGTGCCCGTGATCCGCACGAGGTGCCGGAGCGCCCGGAGGAGTCGGACGCCGCCTGGACGCTGCGTGCGCTGCTCTCGTCGCCCACCATCGCGAACAAGCGCTGGATCTACCGCCAGTACGACTCGCAGGTGCGCACCAGCACCGTCGTCGGGCCGGGGGCCGGTGATGCAGCCGTGGTGCGGCTGCGCGGCACCACCAAGGCGCTGGCGCTGAAGACCGACTGCAACTCCCGCTACGTCTACCTGGACCCGCGGATGGGCGGGCGGATCGCGGTGGCGGAGGCGGCGCGCAACGTCGCCTGCACCGGTGGCCGCCCGATGGCCATCACGAACTGCCTGAATTTCGGCAACCCGAAGAAGCCCGAGGTGTTCTTCCAGTTCCGAGAGGCGGTCTACGGCATGGGCGACGCCTGCCGCGCCCTCGGCACGCCGGTCACGGGCGGCAACGTGTCGCTCTACAACGAGAACCCACAGGGCGCGGTGTTCCCCACGCCGACGATCGGCATGGTGGGCCTCGTGGCCGACGTGGCGCACATCACGCGCAGCGGCTTCGCCACGGCTGGCGCCTCGATCGTCCAGCTGGGCGAGTGCTCCGATGAACTCGGTGCCAGCGAGTACCTCGCGCGGGTGCACGGGCTCACGATCGGCGCGGTGCCGGTGGTGGACCTCGACCACGAGAAGCGGCTGGTCGATGCCCTGCTGGCGGCGATCGCGGCCGGTGTCGTGGAGTCCGCGCACGACATCAGCGAGGGCGGCCTGGCGGTGGCCCTCGCGGAGTGCTGCATGGGTGACCGGATCGCCACGTTCGGCGCCTCGGTGGACCTCGGGCCCGATGCACCGGGCTCGCCGCGTGCGCTGCTCTGGGGTGAGGCGCAGGGTCGGGTGATCGTGAGCACGCAGGACGCCGCGGCGGTGCTGTCGCACGCCCGCGCACAGGGCATTCCCGCGCGGGTGATCGGTGCCGTCACGGCCGACCCGCGCCTCGTCATCCGGGCCGGTGCCCGGACCCTTGATGCACCGCTGGCGCCACTGGTCGATGCGTACTTCGATGCGATCCCGGCATTGATGCGACGCGCCGCGACGGCGACGGCCTGAGGACTGACCTGTCATGTGTGGAATCTTCGGGATCTACGGCACGCCGGACGCGGCGGCCCTGACGCACCTTGGCCTGTATGCCCTGCAGCACCGCGGGCAGGAATCGGCGGGCATCGTGACGGTGGACCAGGGGGGGGCCGCCCACCCCATCCGCGCGATGGGGCTCGTCTCCGAGGCGCTCCCCGCGTCGTCGATCGCGCCGCTGGTCGGTGACGTGGCCATCGGCCACACCCGGTACAGCACCGCCGGCAGCTCGACGGTGGAGAATGCCCAGCCGATCATGGCGCGCTTCAAGGGCGGCGTGATCGCACTGGCGCACAATGGCAACCTGACGAACGCCTCCGAGATCCGGGCGGAGCTCGAGGCGCAGGGGTCGATCTTCACCTCGACGATGGACTCCGAGGTGCTGCTCCACCGGCTCGCACGCTCGAGCCACGAGGACCCGGTGCAGCGGCTCACCGATGCGCTGCAGGGGGTGGAAGGCGCCTATTCGCTGGTGGTGCTGATCAACCAGACGCTCCTCGCCGCGCGCGACCCGCGCGGCTGGCGTCCGCTGGTGCTGGGTCGCCTCGGTGACAGCGTGATCGCCACCAGCGAGACCTGCGCGCTGGACATCGTGAATGCGACGCTGCTGCGCGAGGTGCAGCCCGGGGAGATCGTGGCGGTCGAGCGCGGCGAGCTGCGGGCGGTGCAGGCGTTCCCGGTGCAGCCGCTGAAGAAGTGCGTGTTCGAGCACGTGTACTTCGCGCGCCCCGACAGCCAGATCTTCGGCCACAGCGTGGACCGGGCGCGCCGCGCGCTGGGCCACCAGCTGGCGCGCGAGTGCCCTGCCCCGGGCGCCGACCTCGTGTTCGCGGTGCCCGACTCGTCGAATGCCGCCGCCCTGGGCTACGCGGAGACCAGCGGGCTGCCGCTGGAGCTGGCCCTGATCCGCAACCACTACATCGGGCGCACCTTCATCCAGCCGACGCAGTCGGGCCGGATCGCCAAGGTGAAGGTGAAGTACAACGCCGTGCGCGAGGTGCTGGCTGGCCGCAGCGTCGTGATGATCGACGACTCGATCGTCCGGGGCACCACCACGCGCGGCCTGGTGAAGATGATCCGCGATGCCGGGGCCCGGGAGGTGCACATGCGCGTGAGCTCCGCCCCGGTCACCGGGCCGTGCTGGTACGGCATCGACACGCCGCGGAAGGAGGAACTCATCGCCTCCGCCCGGAACGTCACCGAGATCGGCGCGATGCTCGGCGTCGACTCGCTCGGCTACCTGTCGCTGGAGGGGATGCTGGCCGCGGTGCCGGGTGGACCGACCGGCTTCTGCGACGCATGCTTCAGTGGGAACTATCCGACCGACCCCCCGGCGGACCTCGTCAGCGGACGTGCCTACGGCTGCTGAACTGCCCTCCTGACACTGACCTCCACGTGACGACCTCCGCACCGGCCACTGAGCGACGCTACGTCTACTTCTTCGGCAACGGCCAGGCCGACGGCACGCGGGAGATGAAGGCGATCCTCGGCGGGAAGGGCGCGAACCTCGCCGAGATGACGAACATCGGCGTCCCGGTGCCGCCGGGATTCACGATGACCTGCGAGCTCTGCGCGCTGTACCTGCGCGAGCAGGCGTACCCGCAGGCGCTGCGCGACGAGGTGGCGCGGAACCTCGTGCGACTGGAGCAGGTCACCGGCAAGCGGTTCGGTGATGCGCAGCACCCGCTGCTGGTCTCGGTGCGCTCCGGCGGCGCGGTCTCGATGCCGGGGATGATGGAGACGATCCTCAACCTCGGCCTCAACGACGAGAGCGTGGAGGGGCTGGCCCGCAACAGCGGCAACGCGCGCTTCGCCTTCGACAGCTACCGGCGGTTCCTGCAGATGTACGGCGACGTGGTGCTGGACGTGCCGATGCACCGGTTCGAGAGCCTGCTCGAGAACAAGCGGCTGATGCAGGGCGTGAAGCACGACTCGGAGCTCGACGAGAGCTCGCTGCGCGCCCTCGTCGAGGAGTACAAGCTGCTGGTCCGCCGCGACAAGGGGATCGACTTCCCGATGGACCCGGTGGAGCAGCTGTGGGGGGCCACCGAGGCGGTCTGGCGGAGCTGGATGCTGAAGAAGGCCGTGGACTACCGCCGCGTGAACGGCATTGCCGATGACGTCGGCACGGCGGTGAACGTGGTGTCGATGGTGTTCGGCAACATGGGCGACGACTCCGGCACCGGCGTGGCGTTCACGCGTGACCCATCCACCGGCGAGCGCGCGTTCTACGGTGAGTTCCTGGTGAACGCCCAGGGCGAGGACGTGGTGGCCGGCATCCGCACGCCACTGCGCATCGAACGCATGGCCGAGCTGCTCCCCGAGGCCTACACGGAACTGATGCAGACCCAGGTCGCACTCGAGACGCACTTCCGCGACATGCAGGACCTCGAGTTCACCGTCGAGCGCGGCAAGCTGTACCTGCTGCAGACCCGCACCGGCAAGCGCACCGCCACCGCTGCGATCCGCATCGCGCGCGACATGGTCCACGAGTCGCTGATCACGCCCGACGAGGCGGTGATGCGGGTGCCCGCCCACCAGCTCGACCAGCTCCTGCACCCCGTCATCGATGCCGGCCAGCGTGCCCCGGTGATCTGCACCGGACTGCCGGCGTCGCCCGGCGCGGCCAGTGGCGTCGCGGTGTTCGATGCCGACACGGCCGAGCAGCGCGCCGCGCGCGGCGACAGCGTGATCCTCGTGCGCGACGAGACCACGCCCGAGGACTTCCATGGCATGGTGGTGGCGCGGGCCGTGTTGACGGCGCGCGGGGGCATGACCAGCCACGCCGCCGTCGTCTGCCGCGGCATGGGCAAGTGTGCCGTGGTCGGCGTGTCGCGCATGACGGTCGACGCCGACGGGCGGCACTTCCGCGTCGGCGACACGGTGGTGCGCGAGGGTGAGTGGATCACGGTCGACGGCGCGACCGGCAACGTCTACCTGGGCGAACTGCAGACGGTGCCGAGCGAGGTGATGCGCGTGATCAACGGCACCGTGCGCGCCGACCAGGCGCCCACGTACCTGGCCTTCCGCCAGCTCCTCGAGTGGTCGGACCGGCCGCGGCGCCTGCGGGTCCGCGCCAACGCCGACACGCCGAAGGACGCGCGGATCGCGCGCGCGTTCGGGGCCGAGGGCATCGGCCTCTGCCGCACCGAGCACATGTTCTTCGAGGGCGACCGCATCAACGCCGTGCGGGAGATGATCCTCGCCCACGACGAGTCGGGCCGCCGGCGTGCGCTGGCGAAGCTGCTGCCGATGCAGCGCGGCGATTTCGAGGCGATCTTCGAGGCGATGAACGGGTTCCCGGTCAACATCCGGCTGCTCGACCCGCCGCTGCACGAGTTCCTGCCGCACGGCGGCGAGGAGATGAAGATGCTCGCGCGCCAGCTCGGCGTCTCGCGCGAGGAGCTGCTGCGCGTGGTGGATGCGCTGCGCGAGACGAACCCCATGCTCGGGCACCGCGGCGCACGGCTGCTGGTGACCTACCCCGAGATCACCGAGATGCAGGTGCGCGCGATCTTCGAGGCGGCGGTGAAGGCGAAGCGCCGCGGCATCGTGGTCAAGCCGGAGATCATGGTCCCGCTGATCATGAGCGCGAAGGAACTCGCCAGCCAGCGGCGCATCATCGACGACGTGGCACGGCAGGTGCTGGGTGGCATGGGCGAGCCCATCGAGTACCAGGTGGGGACGATGATCGAGCTGCCGCGCGCGGCCCTCACCGCCGCCGAGATCGCGGTGGAGGCGGAGTACTTCTCGTTCGGCACCAACGACCTCACGCAGACGACCCTCGGCCTGAGCCGCGACGACGCGGGCCGGTTCCTCCCGTTCTACATCGAGCACGGCCTGCTGCCCGACGATCCATTCCAGGTGCTGGACCAGGATGGCGTCGGCAAGCTGGTGCGCATCGCGATGGAATCCGGCCGCAAGACGCGGCCGGGGATGAAGGCCGGCATCTGCGGCGAGCACGGTGGCGACCCGAAGAGCATCGCGTTCGTGCATCGCACGGGCCTCGACTACGTGAGCTGCTCACCGTTCCGCGTGCCGATTGCCCGGCTGGCCGCAGGCCAGGCGGCGCTCGAGACGCGATAGCGCCCCGCCGGACGCGCGCACGCGATGGCAGAGGCACTCAAGCACCAGTTCGGGCCGCCGGTGGTGCAGCGGCTGGCCAGCGAACTGCAGGCGGCGTGGCCGGCGTTCGACCGGCACGGCTTCGAGCGCGACGCGCTGGAGGGATTCGAGGCGCTCGAGCTCCTCGATCGCGGCCGGCACCTGGGCCGCGTCCTGCAGCGGTACCTGCCAGGGGCGTTCGGTGCTGCGGTGGACCTGCAGCTCGCCACGCTGCCCGCGGTGCGCGTGCCGGAAACGGGGATGCTCGCCTTCCGCTACCTCGCCCACACGGAGTTCATCCGGCAGTTCGGCCTGCCGCACCTGGAGGACTCGCTGCGGGGGCTGCACGCACTCACGCAGGTGTTCACCGGCGAGTTCGCGATCCGGCCGTTCCTCGAGCACCACCCGGCGGCGACACTCGCCCGGCTGCAGGAGTGGACGCGCGATCCGAACCCCCACGTGCGCCGGCTCGTCTCCGAGGGCACCCGGACGCGCCTGCCCTGGGCGCCGGTCCTGCGCGGCTTCCAGCGCGATCCGGCACCCGTGCTCGCCCTGCTGGAGCTGCTGCGCGATGACCCGGAGCTCTACGTGCGCCGCTCGGTGGCGAACAACCTGCACGACATCGGCAAGGACTCACCGGCACTGCTGCTGGAGACCGCCGGCCGCTGGCTGGACGGCGCCTCTGCCGGGCGCCGATGGATCGTGACCCACGCGCTGCGGACGCTGGTCAAGCGCGGGGATCCGGCCGCGCTCACGCTCCTCGGCTTCGGTGGCCGGGCGCGCCTCGAGCTCACCGCAGCGGCCATCACGCCGAAACGCGCGGTGATGGGCTCCAAGGTCGTGGTGACCTGTGCGCTCCGGAACCCGGCGCGGAAGGCGCAGCGCGTGGTGGTCGACCTGCGCGTGCACTTCGTGAAGGCACACGGCGGCACGAACGCGAAGGTGTTCAAGCTGTCGACGATCGAGCTCGCCGCCGGCGCCACCGTGCAGCTCAGGAAGACCGTGTCGCTGGAAGACCTGTCCACGCGCCGGCACTACCCGGGCGAGCACCGCGTCGAGCTGCAGATGAACGGCGCCGTGTCACCACTCGGCAGCTTCACGCTGCGGCGCGCACCGCGCTGAGTCACGCCGGCTCAGATCGTGTAGCCGTCGTCGATCACGAGGTCGGTGCCGGTGATCATCGCCGCGTCGTCCGAGGCCAGGAAACAGGCCGCGGCCGCGATCTGCTCGGGTGAGGCGAAGCGCGAGCTGCCCGGCTGCGAGCCGATCTCACGATAGGCGGCGTCGTCGGAGCCGAGCCGCGCCGAGAGCTCCTGGAAGAACGGGAGGCTGCTCCACATCGGGGTGCGGACGCCGGCGGGTGAGATGGTGTTGACCCGCACCGGCGTCCCGCCCGCCAGGCACTCCTTCGCCACGACGCGGGCCAGCATGCGCACGGCCGCCTTGCTGGACGAGTACGCGGCGGCCCCGGGCGCGGCCTTCACGCCGGACGCCGAGGCGATCGCCGTGATGCTGCCGCCACGCTCGCGCAGCGCCCGCACGCCGTGTTTCATGGCCAGGAACGAGCCGTCGAGGTTCACGGCCATCACGCGCTTCCAGTCATCGAAGGCGGTGTCGGTGATGGGGGAGCCGGCACTGACGCCGGCGGCGTGCACCAAGATGTAGAGGGGGCCGGCGGCGGCCGTGGCGGCCTCCCAGGCCGCTTCATCGGTCACGTCGAGGGTCAGGGCAGCCGCATGGCCGCCGGCGTCGCTGATGCGGCGCACGGTGGCCGCTGCGCCGTCCTCCAGCACGTCGGTGCACCAGACCATCGCGCCGTGGCCGGCGAGCGCGATCGCACAGGCGGCACCGATGCCGGATCCGGCACCCGTGACCAGCGCGGCCCTTCCGGCGAACTGCGACACGATCCGGCTCCTGGAGGTTCAGCGTGAAGTGTGCGGACGGAAACCCATCGCCGTGTTGAGCCAGCGCACCAACGGCGTCATCACGCGGAAGGCCTCCTCCAGCCGGTCCGCCAGCGCCGCCGATGTGACCTCGGATTGCGTGAGGTCGCAGCCCGCCGTGAAGCTCTGGTAGCGCAGCCAGTCACCCGCGGGATGCTCTGGATCATACCCGCGCGGCATGCGCTTCAGCACCGCCTCGGTGGACAGGTCGCCGAAGTGCTTCCGGAACGCGCGCGCCGTCACGATGGCATTGAACTCCTCGTGGCCCACGTCCAGCGCGCCGCGGATGCGCTTGAGCACCGGCGCCGGCGGCATCCACACCCCCCCACCCGCGAAGCAGGCCCGCGGCTCGAGGTGGAAGTAGAGCCCCGCCCCGCCGTGGACGGCCTCCTGCCCCACGTTGCCCTTCGAGTCGCGGTGGAAGAACCAGCAGGCGGCATTCGTCTTGTACGGCGCCTTGTTCTTGCTGAAGCGGATGTCGCGGTGGATGCGGAACATGCTCCCCTTCACCGTGCCGGTGATCTCCGGGGCGAATGTGGCCAGCCGCGCATCCATCTCCTCGACCAGTGCCTTCATCGGCTCGCGCAACGCCCCCTCGTACGTGTCGCGGCGCGCCTCGAACCACTCGCGATCGTTGTTGTCTGCCAGTCCCTTCAGGAAGGTGAACGCCGCCGTCGGAAAGCCGGTGAACTCGCCCACCGGTGCCGCCTTGCGTGCACTGCCTGCCTTCGCCGCCGCCCGCTTCATCGCGCCCATCCCGTCGGCCTCGCCAGTGAGAAGTTCGTTGGACTGTTCGTACGACCATACCAGTCGGCGCCCATGCGTGAGACGACATCGAGCCGCGCCGGGTCTACGGTGCCGTCAGCCGCGAGGATCCCCTCGTCAACGTGCGCGGCGACCACCTCGCCCAGCACGATCGCACAGGTCGGCGCCGCCTCCGGGTAGAGCTCGAACGACGCCACGCGGCATTCGAACGCCATCGGCGCGCCGGCCACCCGCGGCACCCCCACCGCATGTGATGCCACCGCCTCGACGCCGGCCGCCTCGAACTCGCTGGTGTCAGCATCGAAGCCGAACGACGTCTGGTTCATCTGCGCCACCATCGCATGCGACACCAGGCTCACCACGAACTCGCCGGTGTCACGGATATTGCGCGCAGTGTCCTTCAGCGAGCCGTCCCCGTTGTGCTGGGGGCAGATCATGAGCGTCGGCGGCTGCGGTGTGACCATCTGGAAGAAGCTGAACGGTGCCAGGTTGATCACGCCGGCGGCCGACCGCGACGAGACCCAGGCCACCGGCCGCGGCGCGATGGTCGACGCCATCCAGAAGTAGGCTGCGCGACGGTCGAGAGTCGTGAAGTCGAGGAGCATGGGGCTGGATGAGCACCGGACGGGGGACGCGTGTGGCACCGCGCCGCGCGCACCGCCGCAACTTCGCCTGCGGGATACGTGCCGATCAAGCGCCGGTGCACGCGTGGTCGGGGCGTTGGAACGACGACGGGCCCGGCATCGCGCCGGGCCCGTCGTGTTCCTGCGGTGTCGGCTCCACTGATGGAGGCGCCGGGAATCGAACCCGGGTCCGAAAATGCTTCCGCTACGGCTTCTACGTGTGTGTCCCACCGATTGAGGTCTCCCGCCGCTGGCCAGTGGGCCGCCCACGTCGGGACAAGTCACCTTGAGTTTCGCACACTGACCGGCAACACATCAGCGCACTATCCCGGATTTGCGATACGTATGCAGCCGCCCCGGGCGGGCTTCCACATACGCACTGCTGGTCTAACTAGAAGTTAGGCAGCCAGGGCCAAGTTGTTGTTGGCGATTGTGTTTTCCCGAATGGATTAACGAGGAGTCCGAGAACCTCGACACGCTACCGTAACTGCTACATCCCCGTCGAAGCCAAGTCGCCCCCGACGCACTGCAATCTACCCCGGAGAGGCCCGCCGTGCACGGTCCCGGCTACTCCTCCTCCCCGTCCTCCGGGATACCCTCGCCCTCACCGGCCTGTTCCGGGTACAGCGGGCGGGCGAACCGGACGCAGTTCCGCCCCTCCCGCTTGGCCACGTACAGCGCCTTGTCGGCCGCCGGGAAGAGCTCGTCTCCGAGCCGGGCAGTCTCCGGGTACGACGCCACGCCGAACGAGGCGGTGACGTGCACCAGGTGCTCGCCCACGCCGATCGTCTTGGCCTCGATCGCCGCCCGCATCCGCTCCGCGACCTCCCACGCCATCGCCACGTCGGCCTTGCCGAGCAGCATCACCAGCTCCTCGCCACCGTAGCGTGCCACGAGGTCCACGCCGCGGACGCCGGTGGACAGCGACGCGGCGATCGACCGCAGCACGTGGTCACCGACCTCGTGGCCATACAGGTCGTTCACGCGCTTGAAGTTGTCCACGTCGCAGATCACCAGCCCGACGTTGTGCCCGAACCGGTCGGCCTCGGCCACCGCGCGGGCCAGCGCCTCGTCGAAGGCGCGCCGGTTCGCCAGCCCGGTCAGGGCGTCGGTGCGCGCCCGCCGCGTCGCCTCCTCGATCTGCCACACGGTCTCCAGCGACACCGATGCCACCGCGCCGAGCAGGCGCACGTTGCGCATGTCGCGCAGGAGCACGCCACCGACCGCCTCGCTCTCCACCACGATCGCACCGGTCACCGTGTCGCCCTGGCGCAACGGCACCACGCTCACGCTCCCCAGTCGCGGCACGACGTAGCCGGCGCTGTAGAGCGGCGTCACCTGCTCCACCAGTCGTGCATCCTCCCACACCTGCGGCAGGCCGGTGGCGCAGAGCTGCCCCACCAGGGACTCGGCCGACACGGGTGCCCCACGCACGATGTGGTGGCCGGACGTGACACTCTGGATCACACCGGCGGACGTCTCCGGGTACCAGCGGACCAGCGAGGCGCGTGTCGCACCGGTCACCGTGAGCGCGGAGTCACAGATGGACTGGCCCAGCGTGTCGATGGTGCGCTGCTGCTGGAACACCTGCGAGGCGTGCAGCAGCGACTGCGACTGGCGGTTCTGCCGGCTGTGCTCCGACTGCGTCTCGAGCAGCTGCGCGAGCATGCCGAGGTTGTCGGCGAAGCGCGGCAGCCAGCGCGCCAGCACCTCGTGCGACATCTGCAGCTCGACCGCGTGCAGCGACAGGACACCAGCGGTGCTCGCCGGCCCGGGCACTGCGACAGCCGCGATCATCCCCTCGACATTGCGGTCGAAGAGCGCAACGCGCGTGGCGCCCTGCACGGCGACCAGGTCGCCGCCGAGGGCGTGATGCGTGGTCTCCCACCGGGCGCCGTCAGTGGCGGCCCAGGCCAGCGGTGCGAGCGTGTTGCCGGTGCGCGTCGTGCGCCAGTACACGGCATCGGTCGCGCCGAGCGTGTCGCAGACCTGCCGCAGGTAGCGCGCCAGGGCCTCGGTGCGCGTGCGCGACTCGGCCGCCTCCGACTCGACGGCGGAGCGGGCATCGACGATTGCGCCGAAGAACTCCAGGGCCGGCTCGGCGGTGGCGGCCGTGAACGCCGGCAGTTCGGAGAGCGTGCGCATCGTGCCCCGCTGCAGCGAGCGCATGATGTACGCGATCGGCAGCACCGTCACCGTGAGCAGCACGGCGATGCCATACGCCGCATCCGCGCCACCCGGCCACGCGCCGTGGAGTGCGGGGGCGAGGAAGATCACGCCCAGCACGCCGCACACACCGACCGACACGCCGCGCCATCCGGTGGCGACCGTCGCGCCGAGCGCGCAGACGCACGCCGCGACGTATGCGACGGAGTGTGCACCGCCCGACTGCAGTGCCACGAGCGCCGTGAACGGGCCGAGCAGGCTCGCGGCGTAGCCGATCGCGCGGTGCCGCGCCTCGTCGAGGTTCGGGATCATCAGCAGCAGGGCGCCAGTCGCGATGAGCGCGGCGATCACCGCCGTGGCGAGGTGCAGCTGCGCTCGCTGCGCCTGGGACAGCGCGGCCGACGCGACGCCCCCGGCGAGTGCCGCCGCGATGATCCACGGCAGGATCAGCAGCAGGTACGCGAGGCGTGTACGGGCAGGTGGGTGCGTCACGATGGCGGTGGTGCGACCTGGAGACGTGGTGGCGTCCTGACGGGCGACATGCTGACTGAGAGGATCGGCAGCTCGGGGCAAACGCCTGACTGCGCCGCACGGGCTGGGCGGCGGCGATACGGGCGTCACCGTGCAGGACGACTTACCCCACCCGACGCCACGGCGAGCTCAGCCTTCCGGGGTCCAGCGGCCTTGTTTCAGCCTCAGGGCGTCCCGGCCAGGTCGCCGCTGGCCGGGAGCATACCGGACGTCTCCTCACCAGTGTCCGAGTCGGCCCCGACCGCTGGCGCCGCCGTGTCGGTCGCCGTGTCGAGGTACCGGGACCGGTTCGCCAGGTAGTCCCCGAAGATCTCCTCGACCTGCCCCAGCGAATCCACCTGGTGCAGTCGGGCCCGGAGCTTGGCCGACCCTGGCAGCCCCTTGCAGTACCACCCGAGGTGCTTCCGGAACTCGATCGCCGCCCCGCGCCGGTCCGCCTCGTAGACGTCGGCCATCCGGGCATGTTCGATCGCGATCGCGAACCGGGTCTCGACCGTGGGCGCCGCCGGCGGCGTCCGCCCCTCCAGGAGCGCGCGCGCCTGGGCGAAGATCCAGGGTTGGCCGAACGAGCCGCGGGCGATCATGACCGCGTCGCACCCCGTCTCGACCCGCATCCGGTACGCGTCCTGCGCGGTCTTGATGTCGCCATTGCCGATCACGGGAATCGAGAGCGCGGCCTTCACGGCGGCGATCTCGTCCCAGTGCGCATGCCCGCTGTACATCTGCGTGCGGGTGCGCGGGTGCAGCGCCAGCACCTGCGCACCGGCGTCCTGGCACCGCAGGGCGATCGTGACCGGGTCGCGCATCTCCTCGTTCCAGCCGCTGCGCACCTTGACGGTGACCGGCAGGTGTGTGTTGCGCGCCACCGCCCTGATCACCGTCTGGACGAGGTCCAGGTCGCGCAGGCAGCCGGAGCCGCCGTTCCGGCGCACCACCTTCTTCACCGGACAGCCGAAGTTGATGTCGACGAAGTCAGGGTGGAACAGATCGGTCACCAGCGCCGCTGCCTCGCCCATCGCTTGCGGGTCGGCACCGAAGATCTGGACCCCGATCGGGTGCTCCTCGGGGAGGAACCGGAGCTTGGCGATGGTCGCGTCGTTCTCGCGCCGGATGCCCTCGGCCGAGAGGAACTCGGTCACGACGACATCCGCCCCATGCGCACGGCAGAGCCGCCGGAACGGGGACTCGGAGACACCCGCCATGGGCGCGAGGAAGAGCGGGACGTCGTGGCCGACGGGGTACGGAAACTTCATCCCGGAAGATACCCGGGCCGGGCAACTCCGTGCAGTTTCATCGTTTGACACCCCCTGCAGCGTCGGGTACCTTCGCCTGTTCGTCCGGGGTCGAATCACCTGCCCCGCCACCTGTTCGATGCGGCTCGGCGCCGGCGGCCGACTCAAGGAACCCGATGGAACTGCGCGAGTTCTTCTCCCTGGACGCGGTACAGCTCGACCTGCAGGGCAGCACCAAGGACGACGTGCTGAAGGAGCTCATCGGGCTGCTGAAGCTCGACGAGAAGTCCGAGGGCATGCTCTTCAAGATGCTGAAGCGCCGTGAGAACCTGGGCTCGACCGGCATCGGCCGCGGGATCGCGATCCCGCACAGCCGCTCCCTCGTCGTCAACAAGCTCCGCGTGGCGTTCGGCCGGAAGATCGACGGGGTGGATTTCAAGGCGATGGACGACAAGCCCGTGAACTTCCTGTTCCTGATCGTGGCGCCGCCGCTCGAGGTGTCCAACCAGTACCTCCCGGTGCTCGGGAAGATCGCGCAGTTCGGCAAGGAGCCTGACGTCCCCGAGCGCCTGCATTCCCTGTCGACGGCCGAGGATTTCATGAGCCTGCTCGCCGAGAAGAACCTCTAGCGGGCTGGACCTTTCGTCGCGGCGGGCGGCCTCGCCCACGCGCCTCGCAGGGACTCGGATGATGTGACGAGGCGGTATCGGGGACAGTCCTTCCCGGCATGCCGCACCCGACCCAGGCCGCCCACCGGAGCGACATCGACGGCCTGCGAGCCCTCGCCGTCCTGCTCGTCATCGTGCACCACGTCGCGCCCGGCGTCCTGCCGGGCGGATTCGCCGGGGTGGACGTCTTCTTCGTCATCTCCGGCTTCCTGATGACGGGGATCATCGATCGTGCGCAGCGTGACGGGTCGTTTTCGTACCTGACCTTCATGTGGCGCCGCGCGCGGCGCATCGTGCCGCCACTGGTGGTCGTCCTGGCGGCGACGCTCCTTGCCGGCGCCTGCGTGCTGACCGCGCCGGAGTTCACTGCGCTCGGCCGCCACGCCATCGCGGGCAGCCTCTCGGCATCGAACATCCTGCTCCTCACCGAGAGCGGCTACTTCGACACCGCCGCCGCACTGAAACCGCTGCTGCATCTCTGGTCGCTCGGCGTGGAGGAGCAGTTCTACCTCCTCTGGCCGCTGCTGCTGGCGGTGATGCCATCCCGGCACCGCGGGCGGCTGCTGGCCGTGCTGGCGCTCTCGGCGTCGTCATTGCTGGTGAGCGAGGGCCTGGCCTACGACGCTGCCGCCGAGGGGTTCTACCTGCTGCATTCGCGGGCCTGGGAATTCGGGCTCGGTGGCACACTGGCGCTCCTTCCGCCGCTGCCCGCGCGCCTGGCGGCGCGCCACCCGGTGCACGCCCGCCACCTGCTGGATGCGATCGGCGGTCTTGGCATCCTGCTGCTGCTCGCCACGGCTACGCAGCTGGATGGCACTGCGGCCTGGCCCGGCGTGGCGGCGTTGCCGGTGGTGCTCGGCACGGTGTTCGTGATCGCGGCCGGCGCGACCGCGCTGCCGAACCGGGTGCTGCTCGCATCACCCGCCGCGCGCTGGATCGGGGAGCGCAGCTACGCGCTCTACCTGTGGCACTGGCCGCCGTTGGCGTTCCTGCATATCCTCGCGACGGAACGCGGCATGTCACCTGACGCGCTGCTGGCGTGGTCCACTGCGCTCATGGTGCCGGCGGTGGTCCTCGCACACCTGTCTCTCGCGTTCCTCGAGCGGCCGTTGCGGCGCCGTGCGGTGGCGACCGAGCGCACGACACGGATCGGTGTGCGCCACCTGCGCCCGTACGCATCGGCGCTGGCCGGTGTGGCCGTCGCCGGTGTGCTGGTGATCGGGGGGCGAGGCCTCCCGGCCCGCTACGGTGCGGCTGGTGTCGACGTCACGCGCCTCCTCACCGCCGCCTCGCCCGACTCCATCGTGACCTACGAGCGCGATGCCACCCATTGTCGCCTCGCCGACCGGGGATTCGCGACCTGGTGCCGGCGCGTGGGAGCCGGCGGATCGGGGATCGCCGTCTTCGGCGACAGCCATGCGGAGGTGATCTTCGCCGGACTGCACGCCGTCCGTGCCGCGCAGCCCATGCTGCTGACCGGCCGGAAGGGGTGCGCGCCGATCCTGCACACGGGTCCATTGCCGGTGGCGACGGCTGAGACCTGCCGGCGGTCCGCGCAACTGGCCCATGCCACGATCAGCGCCGACCGCGCGATCGGCACCGTGCTCATCGCGTCACGCGGTCCGGCGTATCTCTCCGGTGCTGGATACGGCACGGACTCGCTGCGTGCGGTGGTGCCGGTGTCGGGCGGTGACACCCTCGCGATGCGCCACGCGTTCGAGGATGGGTTGCTGCGGTCGATCGAGGGGTTCCGGCGCGCGGGTAAGCACGTGGTGCTCGTCCTCGGCGTGCCGGAGATGGGCTTCCTGCCCGACGAGTGCCTGGTCGGGCGTCCGTTCGGGTTGCGGCAGGTGCGCCGCCCCTGCGGCGTGCGCCGGGCGGACGTCGACCGGCGCAACGCCGCGTATCGCGCGCTCGTGCAGCGGGTCACGACGCTGGTGCCTTCGGTGGAGGTCTTCGATCCCACCGACGCCTTCTGTGACGCCGAGCTGTGTCGCGCCACCGATGCGGGCGCGGTGCTCTACAGCGACGGCAACCACCTCACGCTGGCGGGCAGCCGGATGGTCGCGGAGCGGCTGATGCCGTTGATCGTGCGCGCCACCGCACGGACGCAGGTGGCGGCGGCGCGCTGACCTGGCGACTCGCCGTCACTCCCACTCGATCGTCGCCGGCGGCTTCGAGGAGATGTCGTAGACCACGCGGTTCACGCCGTCCACCTCGTTGATGATGCGGTTCGAGATGCGGCCGAGCACGTCGTGCGGGAACGGGAACCAGTCCGCCGTCATGCCGTCGGTGCTGGTCACGGCGCGGAGCGCGATCACATGTTCGTACGTGCGTCCATCCCCCATCACGCCCACTGAGCGCACGGGGAGGAACACGGCGAATGCCTGCCAGATGTCGGGATACAGCCCGGCCGCGCGGATCTCCTCGAGGTAGATCGCGTCCGACTTGCGCAGGATGTCGAGCGCATGCTCGGTGACCTCGCCCAGGATGCGGATCGCGAGCCCGGGTCCGGGGAACGGGTGCCGCCCCACCATCTCCTCCGGGAGGCCCAGTTCACGGCCCACGTTGCGCACCTCGTCCTTGAACAGCTCGCGCAGCGGCTCGATCAGCTGGAACTGCATGTCGGGCTTCAGGCCTCCGACGTTGTGGTGCGTCTTGATCGTCGCCGACGGGCCGCCGGTCGCACTCACCGACTCGATCACGTCGGGATAGAGCGTGCCCTGCACGAGGAACTTCGCATCCTTGCCCGCATCGGCACTCGCCTGCTCGAACACGTCGATGAAGGTGTGCCCGATCCGCTTCCGCTTCACCTCGGGCTCGCCCTGCCCCGCCAGCGCGTCCAGGAACAGCCGCTCGGCCCGCACCGTGATCAGCCGGATTCCGAGGTGCGATGCGAAGGTGCGCTCCACCTGCTCGCGTTCGTGCAGCCGCAGCAACCCCGTGTCCACGAAGATGCAGGTGAGCTGCTCCCCGATGGCCTTGTGCACCAGCGCCGCAGCGACGGCGCTGTCCACGCCACCGGAGAGCCCGCAGATCACCTGCGCGTCCCCCACGCGCTCCCGGATCGCGGCCACCTGCTGGTCGATGAAATGGCCCGGCGTCCAGTCGGGCACGCAGTGGCAGACCTCGAACAGGAAGTTCTGGAGCATCTCCGCGCCGCGCACGCTGTGCATGACCTCGGCGTGGAACTGCACCGCGTGGATCGGCTTCGTGGCGTGCCGGAACCCGGCGACCGTGGTGCCGCTGCGCGCCGTCTGCACATAGCCCGGCGGGACGGTCTCGACATGGTCGCCGTGGCTCATCCACACCTGCGACCGGTCGCCGACCGCGAAGCCGGCGAACAGCCCCGCCGATTCCATCACCTCGACATCGGCACGGCCGTACTCCCGGCGGCCGCCACCGATCACGCGGCCGCCCTGCAGGTGCGCGATCAGCTGCATTCCGTAGCAGACGCCGAGCACGGGGGCCACGTCGAGGAGGGCCGGGTCGATCGTGGGGGCGCCGGCGTCGGTCACCGAGCTCGGGCCACCACTGAGGATGATCCCGGTCGGCTGCCAGTCCCGGATCCACGCCAGGCTGCGCGTCGCCGGGTGGATCTCCGAGAACACCCGGGCCTCGCGCACGCGGCGCGCGATGAGCTGCGTGAACTGCGACCCGCAATCGAGGATCAGGATACGGCTGCTCAACGGGTGCTCCAGTTGGACTCGGTCAACTTGATGATCTCGACCTGTCGGGATTCGAGGTCGAGGATGGCGGCGGTCGGCGCCCCGTGCAGCCAGCCGCAGGCCTCGCCGGGATTGACGAGCAGCGTGGTGCCGCGGGTCTTCATCTCCTCCCGGTGGGTGCAGCCGTGGATCACGATGTCGTGCGCCTCGATCGAGCGCGCGGCGGCCTCGTTGATGTCGTGCACCACGAGGATGCTGCGACCCATCAGCTCGAAGCTGTGCGGCGACTCGAAGAGCTCCGAGCCGAGGCCGGTCATGGCCATCGCCCGCAGCGCCTCGTGGTCGCCGTCGTTGCGCCCGAACACGCCGCTGAGCGCGAGCTGCAGGTCCTGGATCGGCCGCAGGCTGAAGGGCGCGCAGAAGTCGCCGGCATGGATCACGTAGCCCACGCCACCGGCCGCCATCCGCTTCGCCAGCTCCGCCACCGCGTCCACGCGGTCGTGTGTGTCGGACATCAGGCCGATGCGCATCAGGCACCTCTCCAGTCGGGGATGGCGCGCTCGTTGCGCACGAGGTCATCCAGCGTCTCGCGTGCGGTCACCACCCCCCACCGGTCGCCGTCCACCAGCACCTCGGCGGCGCGCGGGCGCGAGTTGTAGTTCGAGCTCATGACGTAGCCGTAGGCGCCGGCGGTGCGCACGGCCAGCAGCGTGCCCGCGCCGACGTCCGGCATCTCGCGGTCGAGGGCGAGGAAGTCGCCACTCTCGCACACGGGACCCACCACGTTCACCACCTGCGGGCGGGCCGCGGTGGGCAGCACCGCCTCGATGCCATGGTGTGCCTCGTAGAGCGACGGGCGGATCAGGTCGTTCATCCCCGCGTCGGTCACCATGAACTGCGTGCCGCCGCTGGCCTTGCGGTACAGCACCGCGGTGAGCATCACCCCGGCATCCGCCACCAGGAATCGCCCCGGTTCCACGATGATGTCCACGCCGGCATCACCGAACGTGTCGCGCAGCACGGCGGCGAAGGCGTCCAGGTCGGCCGCCGGCTCGCCATCGTGGTACGCGATCGGGAACCCGCCCCCCACGTCAACCGTGGTGACGGTCGTGATGCCGCTGGCCCGGACCGCCTCCAGCAGCCCCCGCAGCCGGCGCTGCGCGTCCGCGAACGCGTTCACGTCGCCGATCTGCGAGCCGATGTGCATGTCGAGCCCCACCAGCGCGATCCCCGGCAGCGCGGCGGCGCGCGCCGCCACCGCCACGCCACGGTCGATGGCGATGCCGAACTTCGTGCCCTCCTCACCGGTGGCGATGTAGGCGTGTGCCGCGGTCACGTCGCCGACCCCGGGATTGATGCGCAGCGCCACCGGGGCCACCACGCCGCGGGCGGCCGCCACCGCCGAGAGGAGCTCCAGCTCCTCCTCGCTCTCGACATTGAAGCAGCGGACGCCGATCTGCAGGCCATGCTCCATCTCGGCACGCGTCTTCCCGACGCCGGCGAAGACGATGTCCGCACCGCCGAACCCCGCCAGCACGGCGCGGTGCAGCTCACCCGACGACACCACGTCCACGCCCCCCCCGCACGCGCGCACGATCGCGAGCAGCGCGAGGTTGGAGTTCGCCTTCATCGCGTAGTGGATGTGCACCGGCAGGCCGGCCAGCGCCGACGCCAGGCGCGCGTAGGCGGCCCGGACGGCGGTGGCCGAGTAGACGTACACCGGCGTGCCCACGGCGGCGGCAACGCTGGTGAGCGACACGTCATCGCACGCCAGCACGCCGTCGCGGCGGTGGAACCCCGCCGTCAGTACGCCTTCGCCCATATCACCTCGTGGCGTGCCGGCTCGCCGGTCACCATGCACCGTGCCGGGGCCGGCGTCGAGCGGAACTCGGCGTCGGGAATGCAGCGGATCGTGGCCTTGGTCTCCTCCTTCACCCTGGCCTCCACCGCCGGATCGCCGTTCCAGCCGGCATACACGAAGCCGCCCGGGCCGTCCATGATCTCCTTGAACCGGTCATAGCTGATCTCGCCCCGATGGCTGTGCGCCTCGCGACGCGCGGTCGCCGCCGCGAACATGTCGGCCTGCATCGTGTCGAGCATCGCGTGGATCGTCCCGAGCACGCCGTCGAGCGACACCGGGTGCTTGCCCTTCACGTCGCGCCGCACCAGCACGCACTGGTTTGCCGCCACGTCGCGCGGGCCGATCTCCATCCGGATCGGGATGCCCTTCAGCTCCCAGTGGTAGTACTTCGCGCCCGGCTTGATGCCCACGCGATCGTCCACGTGCGCCGTGATGCGCCCCTCCAGGCCCCGTTCGCGACCGCTGATCTCCGCCTTCACGCGGTGCGCCGTCTCGATCACCAGCGTGCGCTCCTCGTCGGTCTTCCAGATCGGCACGATCACCACCTCGATCGGCGCCAGCCTTGGCGGGATCTGCAGGCCGTTGTCGTCACCATGCGTCATCACCAGCCCGCCGATCATCCGCGTGCTCACGCCCCAGCTCGTGTTCCATGCATGCGCAATGCCGCCGTCCTCGGCCTGGAACGTGAGGTCGAATGCCTTCGAGAAGTTCTGCCCGAGGTTGTGCGAGGTCCCCGCCTGCAGCGCGCGGTTGTCCTGCATCATCGCCTCACACGAGTAGGTGCGCAGTGCGCCGGCGAACCGCTCACTGTCCGTCTTCTGGCCGGTCACCACCGGCATCGCCATCCACTGCTCCATGAAGGTGCGGTACACCCCGAGCATCTGCCGCGTCTCCGCCTCGGCCTCGTCGTGCGTGGCATGGGCCGTGTGCCCCTCCTGCCAGAGGAACTCGGTGGTGCGCAGGAAGAGGCGCGTGCGCATCTCCCAGCGGACGACGTTGGCCCACTGGTTGTACAGGAACGGCAGGTCGCGGTAGCTCTGCAGCCACTTCGCGAACATGTGGTAGATGATCGTCTCCGACGTCGGGCGCACCACCAGCGGCTCCTCGAGCTTCGAGCCGCCACCATGCGTGACGACCGCCAGCTCCGGCGCGAAGCCCTCCACGTGGCTCGCCTCCTTCTTCAGGAAGCTCTCCGGGATGAACAGCGGGAAGTAGGCGTTCCGGTGCCCGGTGGCCTTGAACATCTGGTCGAGCGCAAGCTGCATGCGCTCCCAGATGCCGTAGCCGTCCGGGCGGATCACCATGCAGCCGCGCACGGGGGAGTAGTCTGCCAGCTCGGCCTTCAGCACCAGTTCGTTGTACCACGCGCTGAAGTCCTCGGCGCGGGTCGGAAGCTTCTTGTCGTCGCTCATGCTGCTCCGTCGGTGCGGAGGCGCACCGGAGTGTGATGTGGCAAACCGCGCGTCACTGCGCTTCGAGCCAGGTGACGAGGTCGATCTTCGTTTCACTGCCGGTCGTGAGGTCACGCAGCACGGCGTCGTTCGGTGCGTCGCTCTGGAGGATCACGGCCTGTGTCGCGCCGGCGCTCACGGCCGCCTTCAACTGCTTGGTGACCTGCTGTGGCCGCAGCGCATACTCGACGCGGCGGCCGGCGCGGCGCAGTGACCCGACCACGCGCTGCACGAGGTCGACGTCCGACGGATCGCTCGTCGCCACCCAGATCTCCGGGCCGGCCGGTGCCGATGGCAGCAGCCCGCGGTCGCGCAGCAGCTCGCCCAGCACCACGTCACCCCAGCCGAATCCCGCCGCGGGCATGTCCACGTTGCCCAGCGCCTTCAGCAGGCCGTCGTATCGTCCACCACCGCAGACCGCGCGCAATTCACCCTTGGCGTCGAACACCTCGAAGACGAGGCCCGTGTAGTACGCGAGGCCACGCACGATCGTCAGGTCGAGCTGGATCCAGCGAAACGCCGGCTCACCGATCAAGGCTGACACCATCCGCAGCGTCTCGGTGAGCGCCTCGTAGTGTGTCGCGACCTCGGCGTTGCCCAGCATCGGGAGCAGGCGTCCCGCTGGCGTCAGGGACGGAGCCTCCACCAGCAGCGACAGCAGCGACTCGACCTGCCCGGCCGAGCAGCCCGCGGTCGTCAGTTTCTCGATCGAGAGCTCACGCGGCTGCCGGTCGAACTTGTCGAGCACCGCGTAGATCGCCGGAATGCGGTCATCCGGATTGCCCATGGCGCGCAGCAGCACGTCGAGCAGGCGCCGATCCGACAGGCGCACGCGCACGTCGTCGCTGGTCAGCCCGAACTCGCGCAGCATGTCGATCACCAGTGCCAGCAACTCCGCGTCGGTGGACGCACCCCCGTCGCCGAAGATGTCCGCATTCAGCTGGAAGTGCTCGCGCAGGCGCCCGCGCCCCGGCCGCTCGTACCGGAAGAGCTGCGGGATCGAGAACCAGCGCACCGGCTTCCGCAGCGCATTGGCCTGCGCCGCCACCATCCGCGCCACTGTCGGCGTCATCTCGGGGCGCAGCGCGACGTCACGCCCCCCCTTGTCCACGAAGGCGTAGAGCTGGTCCACGATCTCGGCACCACTCTTCTTCGTGTACAGCTCGAGTGGCTCCAGCGGCGGGCCGTCGTACTCCACGAAGCCGTAGCGGGTCGCCACCCGTCGCCAGGTCGCGAAGATATGCGCGCGCTCGGCGAAGGCCGGCGGGTAGAAGTCGCGAAACCCGTTCAGGGGGCGGATCGATGCCATCGTGCAACTTACCCGGCCAGAGGATCGATCTCCAACCGCTGCATCGCGTCGCCGACCGTGTGAAATGAGCCGGTCACGAGCACGGTGGCCGCGCCACTGGCCGCCTGCCCAAGTGCGGCGCCGAAGTCGGGCACCACGTGTATCGCCACGCGGACTCCGGCGCGTGCACGTGCGAACGCCGCCACCTCCGCCAGCGGCCAGCGCCGGCTCGCGGGCGCCGTGGGGGCGTCGGTCAGCCACAGTGCATCGAGGTGCGGCAGCAGCGCCTCGAGCATCGCGCGCCAGTCCTTGTCGGAGAGCACGCACACCACGGCGGCCAACGGGCGCGGCAGGGCCACCGCCGCGAGTGAACGCGTCACGGTGGCAATGCCGTCCGCGTTGTGCGCCACGTCGAAGAGCCAGCGTCCGGTGCGCTGGAAGCGACCGGCCAGCCGCGTGGCGCTGACGCCGTCCGACAGCGACGCGTTGGTGGGGGTCCACGGTGCACCCGCGGCACGCAGCATCGTCACCGCGGTCGCCACGTTCTGCGACTGGTGCATCCCCATCAGCGAACTCGTCAGTTCAAGTCGCTCGCGACCGTCGCGGAACGTCATCCGGGTCCCGTCGGCCGTCAGCCCGGCGGACTCCAGCGGCAGCGCGTCCTGTGCCACCGTGACCGTCGAGGCACCAGCGCGGCGGGCGGCCTCGCGGAGCTTGTCCACGACGGCCGGATCACGGTCGCCGATCACGGCCGGTACGCCGGCCTTGAAGATCCCGGCCTTCTCGAGCGCGATCGCTGACAGGGTGTCACCGAGGTACTCCCGGTGGTCCAGGCCGATGGCCGTCACCCCGGAGACCAGCGGCGTCAGCACGTTGGTGGAGTCGAGACGCCCGCCAAGCCCGACCTCCACCACCGCGATGTCCACGCCGGCCTCCAGCAGCAGGTCGAACGCCATCACGGTGGTCGCCTCGAAGAACGTGGCGCCCAGCCGGTCGATGTCCCCGCGATGCTCCTCGAGCCACGCCAGGATCCGAGCCTGGTCCACGGCGGCGCCATTCACGAGCACCCGTTCACTGAAGTCCACCAGGTGCGGCGACGAGTAGCGACCGACGCGGAAGCCGGCCGCCTGCAGCACGGCATCCATGGTGGCGCAGGTGCTGCCCTTCCCGTTCGTGCCGGCGACATGCAGCGTCCGCAGACGCTCGTGCGGCGCACCACACGCCGCCAGCAGCGCGCGGGTGCGATCGAGGCCGAGGCGGACGCCCTGCGTCGTGCGTGCGGCGAGCGCCGCGATGGCCGCGCGGTAGTCCGGGGACGCCGCGCCGCCATCCGTCATCGTCGTCAGGCCGCCGACCAGCCTGTCGCCGCGGGCTTGCCGGTCATGTGCCGCAGCAGCCGGCCGACCGTCGCCTTCAGTTCGTGGCGGTGCACCACCGCGTCGAGCATGCCATGCTCCAGCAGGAACTCCGCCGTCTGGAAGCCGTCCGGCAGGTCCTGCCCGATGGTCTGCTTGATCACGCGCGGGCCGGCGAAGCCGATCACGGCCCCGGGCTCCGCAATGATCGCGTCGCCGAGCATCGCGTAGCTCGCACTCACGCCACCCGTGGTCGGGTTGGTGAGGATCGAGATGTACGGGATGCGGCGTTCCGCCAGCATCGACAGCATGGCCGAGACCTTCGCCATCTGCATCAGCGAGAGGACGCCCTCCTGCATGCGCGCCCCGCCGGAGGCCGACACGATCACCAGCGGGAACTTCTTCTCGAGCGAGTGCTGCCCGATCCGCGCCAGCTTCTCGCCCACCACGGACCCCATCGAGCCGCCCATGAAGGCGAAGTCCATCGCGCCCACGTTCAGCGGCATCCCGGCGATCCGCCCGGTGGCCGTGATCACGGCGTCCTGGTCACCGGCATTGCCGAGCGACTTCTTCAGGCGCGCCGGGTAGTCGGGGAAGCTGAGGGGATCCGTCGAGCGGAGGTCGGAATCGCGCTCGTCGATCGTCTCCTCGTCGAGGAGGATCGAGAGGTAGTCGGCGGCCCGGATGCGACGGTGATAGTCACAGTTCGGGCACACGTTGAGGTTCCGCTCGAAGTTGTCGCGGATGTCCGTGTGCCCGCAGGCCTCGCACTTCACCCACGCATCGCGCGGGATCTCGAGCTTCTCGCGCCGGGGCTGCCGGGGCTTCTTTTCCTTGCGGAACCATGCCATCCCGAAATCTCGCCCCGAGACGGGGGTTGGGCAACGGTCCGGGTTGCCACGGCGCCCAGGGTCTCGGGACGCCGGCATCGCCAGATGGCGGGCCGCCCGCCGTCAGATGGCAGCCAGGTCACCCCGGCCGCGGCCTTCCCCGGAGATCCGCATCAGGATCCCGACCGAGAGCCAGGAGGCCAGCATGAAGCTGCCACCGTAGCTGAAGAACGGCAGCGGGATGCCGGTGATCGGCATCAGGTTCAGCGTCATGCCGACGTTCTCGACCACGTGCACCAGCCAGCTGGCCAGCAGGCCGAAGGCGATCAGGCTGGCATAAGGATCGTTGGCCCGGCTCGAGATCCGGATCGCGCGCAGGAACAGCGCCACGAACAGCGTCAGCGCCAGTGTCACGCCGATGAACCCGAGCTCCTCGCCCACTACCGCAAAGATGAAGTCGGTCTCCTGCTCCGGCACGAAGTTGAGGCGCTTCTGTGTGCCGAGCGTGAACCCCTTGCCGAACCATCCTCCGGAGCCGATCGCCACCTGCGACTGGATCACGTGGTAGCCCGACGCCTTCGCATCGATGCTCGGGTCCAGGAACACCAGCAGGCGCTTCTGCTGGTACGGGGCGAGCTTCTCCCACAGGATGGGTGCCACCACGCCGGTCACGACGTTGATGCAGACCAGCACGATCCCCTCGATCAGGTACGGCCGGTACAGCCAGACCATGCCGAGCAGCAGCAGGAACCACGCCCCCCACAACCGCGTGCTGAACGCGAGCACGAGGCTGATCGCCGGGCTCGCGATCAGCAGCAGCAGGCGCCAGTTCACGCCCGACCAGAACAGCATCGCGAAAAAGATGCCGATGAAGACGATGCCGGTGCCGAGGTCGGGCTGCAGCATGATCAGCACCCACGGGATGCCGACCACCAGCGCCGGATGCCAGAGGTCCAGCAGCGACTCCGGGGGCTCGCGCCGGTTCGCCAGCACGCGCGCCAGCATCAGCACCACCGTGATCTTCGCCAGCTCCGCCGGCTGCCCGATCCGCATGCCGCCGATCACCAGCCAGCTCTTCGAGCTCGCCGCCGTGCCCGCGCCGCCGCCGAAGGCGAGCGTGAGCAGCAGCACCACCAGCGTCAGCACGTACGCGAACGGCGTGACCCAGTCCAGGAATCGCACCGAGGCGCGGCTGGCGCCGAACGCGGCCAGCACCGCCACCACCAGCCAGACGCTCTGTGTCTTCCACAGGTTCGCCACGAACGTCATCGTGTCGGTCTGGCCCGCCGAGTACACCATCGAAACGCCGAAGAGACTCAGTGCCAGTGCGGTCAGCACCAGCGGGAGGTCGGGGATGCGCCTGGTCATTCGGTGGTCACCACCGGTGCCGTGGCCGCCTTCAGGTATCGCGCCATCACCTTGGTCGCGATGCGGGCGGCCACGTAGCCGTGCTCACCGTACTCCACGAACACCCCCACCACGATGCGCGGCCGCTCGGCCGGTGCGAAGCCCATGAACCAGGCATGGTCGGGATGCGGCGGATTCTGCGCGGTGCCCGTCTTGCCGGCCACCGTGATGCCCTCCACCCGCGCGCTGTTGGCCGTGCCACGGCTGCTCACCACGCCGGCCATCGCCAGCCGCAGCCCCTGCATCTGGGCCTCGGTCAGGTTCATGATCTGCACCCGCTCGGGATTGCGCGACACGATCTCCGGGCGCGCCGCCTTGCCGTCGGTGGCCAGCGCGGTGTAGAAGCGCGCCATGTTGATCAGCGTCTGCGCATTCTCGCCCTGCCCGATCGACAGGTTCAGCGCCACCGAACCGGCCACCCAGCCGCGTGTGCCATACCGCTCGTTGAAGTAGTTCTGCGCATCGGGCGGGAACTGCGGCTGCGTCTCGTTCGGCAGGTCGACGCCGGACCGCTCGCGCATCTTGAGTTTCAGCCCGCCCGCCACCAGGCGCGAGAGGCCGAGCTTCAACCCCACCTGGTAGAAGTACACGTCGCAGCTCTGCTCGATGGCCTGGCGCAGGTTGATGTTGCCGTGGCCCCGGTGGTTCCAGCAGCGGAAGTAGCGCCCGTAGCGATAGCCGCCGGTGCACGGCTGCGGCATGTAGTCGTCGAACTGCACGAGACCGGCTTCCATCGCCATCGCCGAGGTGGCGAGCTTCCAGGTCGAGGCGGGTGGATAGCGGCCCTGGATCACCTTGTTGTACAGCGGCCGGCGCGGGTCGGTGTTCAGTTCCCGCCAGTAATCGGCCGGGATGCCGCCCACGAACCGGTTCGGGTCGTACGTCGGCGCGCTGTGCAGTGCCAGCACGGCGCCATCGTTCGGGTCGAGGGCGACGACGCCGGCACGCAGCGAGTCGCCGAGCAGCTCCACGACGTACTTCTGCAGGTCCATGTCGATGTTCGTGCGCAGCGGCTTGGCCGCCTCGGGCTCCAGCTCGGCCCGCGCACCGGCATCGCGCACCACGCGGCCTCGCGCATCCACCTCCACGTACCGCATCCCCTCGCGGCCGCGGAGCTGCGCTTCATACGACCGCTCCAGCCCGCCCTTCCCGATCTGCTGGCCGGGCTTGTAGTCGTTGTGCATCGTGTCGGCGAGCTCGCGCTCCGTGACCTCGCCCGTGTAGCCCACGAACGCCGCCACCGCCGGACCGTCAGGGTAGTAGCGTTTCGGCGTGCTCTGGATGATCAGGCTCGGGTTCTCCACCCGGCGTTCCTCGAGCACGGCCACCACGTCGAACGGGGCGTCGGGCAGGATCACCGCGGGTCGCGTGGGATTCTTCCGCCACCGCCGAACCGCCGCCTCCACCTGATCGTCGGTGATCGGGATGATGTTCGTCAGCCGACGCATGGCGCTGCGCAGCGAATCCGCAGTGGGACTCAGCAGCGAGACCGCATACCCCGGCAGGTTCTCCGCGATGACGCGCCCGTTCCGGTCGTAGATGATCCCGCGCGGCGCCGCCAGCGGCACCTCGCGGAAGCGGTTCTGCTCGGCCTGCGCCAGGTACTCCTTGTTGCGGAGCACCTGCGCGCGGAAGAACGCCGAGATCAGCGCCAGGAACCCGGCACCGAGCAGCAGGCGCGCCACGGTGGCCCGGCGCGAGACGTCATTCGGGTGATAACTCATGCCGACGCCGGCTTGAGCAGCGGACGCAGGACGGTGAAGAGGACGGCGCCGACCAGCGCCGTCGCGGCGGCCGACAACGGTGCCCACACCAGCGCCGACACCGCGAAGCCGGTCTCGAACGAGCGCCCCGACAGCAGCAACCGGGTCAGCATCACGCCCCACGCACTGGCGAAGATCACCACGCCATCGAGCACGGCGTTCTCGGCGAAGAACGCCGCCTTGAGCCAGCTCGTGACGTAGCCGACGATCGTGAGGGCCAGCATGGCGCTGCCGAATCCGGCCGGTGACGCGGCGTCGGACGCCGCACCCATCAGCAGGCCCAGCACCGCACCCACGCCGGGCCGCACCCGGATCGCCATCAGCAGCAGCGCGAGCACGAGGAAGTCGATCTCGATGCGGTCCCCGAGCAACGGGCGGAGCACGAAATGCGCCACCACCAGCAGCAGCACGGCGATCGTCAGCCGGATCCAGTCGTAGAGGCCGCTCACCGCGTCCCTCTGCCCGGCGGAAGCCGGAAGGGATTCTCGGGCGGCTTCGGCGCACTGCGGCGCCGCGCTGCGGCAGAATCCGTGCGCGGCCGCGGCCGTGCCGTCGCGGGTGGGCGCGCCGCCGGCGGCGCGATCGTCGGTGTCGTGGCTGCGGGCGTGACCGCGGCGGGCACTCCGGCACCACTCGCCGGTGCCGCGGTCGCCGGACCCGGCGGCACCGGTGCGGGCGGCGCGGAATCACCCTCGACCCGCACGCCGCTGTCGCCGCGGTAGATCGCCGCCCGGCGCAGGGAGTCGAGCAGCGCGAGCTTCGCCAGCCGTTCCTGCACCACGCGCACCGAGTCGGCGATGAGTGAGTCACCGGCGGCGACGATCGCGCGCTGTGTCGCATCCGTCTGCGAGACACTGCTCCATGCACCGGCAACACCCGCCGCCGCGCGTGGCGGCAGGAGCACCACCGCCGCACTGGCATCGTCGGGTGAGACGATCGGGCGGATCAGGTACGTCCGCGCCCATCCCTCGATGGTCTTCGTCTCGCGCAACACCACGCCGATGGGGATGCCGCGGGGGAAGACGTTGCCGAGTCCCGAGCTCACGATCAGCGTGCCGGGCTTGAGTTCGCTGCGGAACGGCACGCCACGCATCTCCAGCAGGAAGCGGTCGGCCCCGCTGCCCAGGTGCGCGGCCACGATCCCGAACGCGGCACCATCGGTGGTCGTGGCGCTCACCCGGAAGTCCGGGTGCGTCCAGAGGATCGCCGTGGCCGAGTTGGCGGCCGCCGACGTCACCATGCCGATCAGGCCCTCGGGCACGACCAGCGGCGAGAACGCGCGCACCCCCGCGGCACTGCCGGCCGCCAGCAGCACCACATGCTCGTCGCCGCCGCGCGGGGGGTGCAGCAGCTCGGTAGCCACGAACCCCCACCCCAGCCGCTGCCCGAGGCCGAGCAGCGCACGCAGGCGATCATTCTCGGAGCGCAGCGGCTCGACGGCTTGCGATGCGAGCGCCAGGCTGTCCACGCGCGTGATCAGGCGGCCATGGTCGCTGATCGCGGAACGCCCCCGCTCCGCCCACGCCTGGGCACTCACCAGAGGGGCAACGACGCTCGAGCGCAGCGCGCCCTGCACACGATCACGCGCCGCGGTGGGCAGGACCAGCGCCGCCAGGGCGCACGCCACCGCCGCGCCGAGCAGCGCGAGGTCGGTGCGCGTTCCCGTGCGGGAGGTCCTCGCCATCCTGGACTCAGCTGCTCAGGACGGAGCGGTACTTCTCCTCATCATCAAGGATGCGGCCGCACCCGCGCACCACGCAGGTGAGCGGGTCCTCGTCCACATGGATCGGGAGGTTCGTCTCCTGGCTCAGCAGCAGGTCCAGCCCGCGGATCAGCGCACCGCCACCCGTCATCACGATGCCACGGTCCACGATATCCGATGCGAGCTCGGGCGGCGTGATCTCGAGCGCGCGGCGCACCGCGTCGACGATCTGCTGGATCGGCTCCTGGATCGCCTCGCGGATCTCCGAGGAGTGCACGCGCACCGTCTTCGGGATGCCGCTCACGAGGTCGCGTCCCTTCACCTCCATGTCGCGTTCCTCGCCGACGGGATACGCGCTGCCGATCTGGATCTTGATCTGCTCCGCCGTCGGCTCGCCGATCAGCAGGTTGTAGTTCTTGCGCATGAACTGCACGATCGACGTGTCGAGCTCGTCGCCACCGGTGCGGATCGACGTGTCGCTGACGATCCCGCTCAGCGCGATGACGGCGATTTCGGTCGTTCCGCCACCAATGTCGATCACCATGTTGCCGGTCGGCGTCTCCACCGGCAGGCCCACGCCGATCGCGGCGGCCATCGGTTCCGCCACCATGAACACTTCCTTCGCGCCGGCGCCCAGGGCACTGTCACGCACCGCGCGCTTCTCCACCTCGGTGATGCCGCTCGGCACGCACACGATCACGCGCGGCTTCACCTTGAACACATGGTTCTCGATGATCAGCGTGAGGAAGTAGCGGAGCATCTTCTCGGTCACGTCGAAGTCGGCGATCACGCCGTCCTTCAGCGGCCGGACCGCGATCACGCCGTCCGGCGTCCGGCCGAGCATCCGCTTGGCCTCCAGCCCGACGCCCTTGATCTTCTTGGTGTCGCGGTCGATGGCCACCACCGAGGGCTCGTTCAGGACGATCCCCTCCCCCTTCACGTAGATGAGGGTGTTGGCGGTTCCGAGATCTACGGCGATCGCGTTGGCCGGGAACAGGGAACCCGGCTTGAAGGGCCAGCGAAACGGCATCTATTGGCGCGGAAAGGGCCCGCATCGGCGGGCCAGACACAGGCGACGTGGACGGGACCAACGGCTTGTCGTACAACAACATACACGGTTGGCCATACCCGGTGAAGTGAGTCGGGATAGCCCCGCGGTGCCACACACCGCACCCCATCTGCACCGCGGCGGCGGCACCGCCCGTCGCGGTACCGCCGCCGCCCAGCCACCGGGTCGGGCGCCGGTGCTCAGGCCACGAACTGTGCCGGCTCGCTGAACGGCAGCCCGAAGGACTCGGCCACCGCACGGTACGTCGTCTGGCCGGCCGTCATGTTCAGCCCCTTCAGCAGCGCGCCATTCATCGCCAGCGCCTTCCGCCACCCATGCGTGGCCAGCAGCATCACGTACGGGAAGGTGGCGTTGGTGAGCGCCAGCGTGGACGTGCGCGGCACGCCCCCGGGCATGTTCGCCACGGCGTAGTGAATCACGCCCTCCACCGTGTACGTCGGGTTCTCGTGCGTGGTGGCGTGGATGGTCTCCACGCACCCGCCCTGGTCAACCGCCACGTCCACGATCACCGCCCCGGGCCGCATCCGCTTCAGGTCATCCTTCCGGATCAGCTTCGGCGCCTTCGCCCCCGGGATCAGCACCCCGCCGATCACCAGGTCCGCCGTCGAGATCTGGTCCAGGATATTGTGACGATTCGAGTGGATCAGCGACACGTTGGCCGGCATCACGTCGCTCAGGTAGCGCAGCCGCTCCAGCGACAGGTCGAGGATCGTGACCTTCGCGCCCATCCCGGCCGCGATCTTGGCGGCATTGGTGCCGACCACGCCGCCGCCCAGGATCACGACCTTGGCCGCCGGCACCCCCGGCACACCGCCAAGCAGCACCCCGCGGCCGCCGTACAGCTTCTCGAGGTACTTCGCCCCCTCCTGCACCGCCATCCGGCCCGCCACCTCGGACATGGGCGTCAGCAGCGGCAACTCCCGGGTCGGCAGCTCCACCGTCTCGTAGGCGATGCAGGTCGCACCGCTCGCCAGGTGCGCACGCGTCAGCGTCTCGTCGGCCGCGAAGTGCAGGTAGGTGAACAGCGTCAGGTCGGGACGCAGGTGCGGCCACTCGACGGCGATCGGCTCCTTGACCTTCAGGAGCAGCTCGGCGGCGGCCCAGGTGGAGGCGGCGTCGGGCATGATCGTCGCGCCCACCTCCGCGTAGTCCGCGTCACTGAAGCCGCTGCCCAGGCCTGCGCCGGTCTCGACATGCACGGCGTGGCCAGCAGCCACCAGCGCCTCGGCGCCGGCCGGCACCAGCGCAACGCGGTTCTCGTTCGTCTTGATCTCTTTCGGGACGCCGATCTTCATGGGACGGGAAGTTGACAGGAGTGGGGTTGGCCCGGTCGCGGTCACGCCGCGGCCACGGGCCCGAGGCTCAGGACACTGCACTGCGACGGATCCAGGAACGCCGCACAGGCCTCTCGCACCTGCGCCGGCGTGACGGCGTCCAGCTCCGCCAGGAGGGCGTCGAGCGGGCGGTACGGCTCGTCGTACAGCGCCACCTCCGCCGCGCGATAGAGCCGGGACGACACCCCCTCGAGCGACAGCACCAGCTGGCCCTTCAGCTGGCTGATCCCCGACGCGATCTCCTCGTCGGGCATGGCACCGGCCGCCACGCCGGCCATCACCCGGCAGACGACCTGGTACGCCTCGCGTGACTGCCCCGGCGCCGTGGCGAGATACACGCCGTGCTGCCCGTTGTCGAGGAACGTGTTGTAGAACGAGTACACGCTGTAGGCGAGCCCCAGCTCCTCCCGGACCTCCTGGAAGAGCCGTGAGCTCATCCCGCCCCCGAGCAGCGCCGAGGCCACCGACAGCGCATGCCGCCGCGGATCGCCGTGGCGCGGGGCCTCGCAGGCCAGCACGAGGTGCGTCTGGGCGATGTCCTTGCGCGGCACGTGGCCGTACGACTGGCCGATCACCTGCGGCGCGGGCGGGACCGGCAGCCACTCCGTGACACCGGCCGGCTGCCCTGCCCAGCCGGTCTCGTCCAGCACTTCCAGGAGCCGCTCGTGCGTCACGTTGCCCGCCGCCGCCAGGACCAGCTGCGGCGGGTGACAGGTGCGCTCGTGCAGCGCCCGCAGGTCGGCCACCGACAGCCGCTTCACCGTCGAGGGCGTCCCGAGGATCGCGTGCCCGTACGGATGCGACGGGTACATCCGATCGGCGTGCAGCTCGAAGACCACGTCGTCCGGCGTGTCGTCCACCATCGCGATTTCCTCGAGGATCACCTTGCGCTCCAGGCGCAGGTCCTCGTCGCGGAGCAGCGGGCGGAAGCAGAGCTCGAAGAGCACGTCGGCGGCCTGGGGCAGGTGCTCGTCGAGCACGCGTGCCTGGAACGACGTGTGCTCCCGCGTGGTGTATGCATCGAGCGAGCCGCCGAGCACCTCGAGCGACAGCGCCAGCGCCTTCGCGCTGTACTTCTGCGTGCCCTTGAACACCATGTGCTCGAGCATGTGGGCGATGCCCATCTGCTCGCGGCGCTCGTGCATGGAGCCCGAGCGCAGCCACGCCCCGATGGCAACTGACCGCACTCCCGGAACGTATTCCGAGAGCACGGTCAGGCCGTTCGGCAGCACCGTCCGCGAGACGCCTGTCTCAGGCGGCGTCGCGAGTGCGATCATTTACCGGCGCGGCGGGCGACCGCGCGAGCTGCCGCGGTCCCCACGATCTTCGCCACCGGACGACTCACGCGGCTCACGCGGCTCGCGCTCGACGTAGCCTTCCGGCTTCGGGAGCAGCGCCTTCATCGACAGGCGCAGGCGGCCACGCTCGTCGCGGTCCACCAGCTTCACCGTCACGCGCTCACCCTTCTTGAGCACGTCCTCGGTCTTGTCCACGCGCTCCCACTTGATCTCGGAGACGTGCAGCAGCGCCTCGGTGCCGGGCATGATCTCGACGAACGCGCCGAAGGCCGTGATGCTCTTGACGGTGCCTTCGTACGTGTCGCCGACGACCGGCTCCGCGGTGATGGCCTTCACCATCTGCTTCGCGCGCTCCATCGCCTCGCCGCCGACGGCGGCGATGGTGACGAGACCCGAGTCGTCCACGGTGAGTTCCGCGCCCGTCTCGTCCTGGATGCCACGGATCGTCTTGCCCTTCGGGCCGATCAGGTCGCCGATCTTCTCGGGGCTGATGGTCAGCGTGACGATGCGCGGGGCGTACTGCGACAGCTCGGCGTTCGGGGCGTTGAGTGCCTTCGCCATCTCGCCGAGGATGTGCAGGCGGCCTTCCTTGGCCTGCGCCAGCGCCTCGGTCATGATCTTCAGGTCGAGGCCGTCGATCTTGATGTCCATCTGGATCGACGTGATGCCGTGCTCCGTGCCGGCCACCTTGAAGTCCATGTCGCCGAGATGGTCTTCGGTGCCGAGGATGTCGGTGAGGATCGCGTACTTCTTCCCTTCCTTGATCAGGCCCATCGCCACACCGGCGACCGCCGCCTTGATCGGCACGCCCGCGTCATAGAGCGACAGCGAGCTTCCGCACACCGATGCCATCGAGCTGGAGCCGTTGGACTCGAGGATCTCGGACACGATGCGGACGGTGTACGGGAACTCCTCGAATGGCGGCAGCACGGCCTGGATCGCGCGCTCGGCGAGGTTGCCATGGCCGATCTCGCGACGGCTGGTGCCACGCATCGGCTTCGCTTCGCCGGTGCTGAACGGCGGGAAGTTGTAGTGGAGCATGAACGACTTCGTCTGCTCCTGCGGATCGTCGATCGAGTCGAGGCGCTGCACGTCGTTGCCGGTGCCGAGCGTGACCGCGACGAGCGCCTGCGTCTGTCCGCGGGTGAACAGCGACGAGCCGTGCACGCGCGGGAGCAATCCCGTCTCGATGGTGATCTGGCGCACTTCGTTCACCGCACGCCCGTCCACGCGCTTCTTGGTGTCGAGCACCTGGGCGCGCAGCGCGTCGTACTCCATGCCGTCGAGGATGCTGCCCGCATCCTTGCCCATGTCCGGCGTCTCGGCCACGATCTGCGCAGCGACCTCACGCTTGACCAGCTCGATCGCCTTCACGCGCGTGGCCTTGTCGGCCTGGTTCAGCGCCTTCGCGATGCGCTCCGAGGCCAGGTCGCCGACGCGCTTGACGAGATCCGCGGCAGGCTCGTGCTTCGCCCACGCCATCTGCTCCTTCGTGTCGGCCTTCGCGAGCAGCTCTTCCTGCATCGCGATCAGCTCCTTGATGCCCTTGTGCGCGACGGTGATCGCCTCGACCACATCGTCCTCGCTCACTTCCAGCGCACCGCCCTCGACCATCATGATCGAGTCCGACGAACCGGCGACCATCATGTCGATGTCGCTGTATTCGAGCTGCTGGAAGGTGGGGTTCAACACCCACTTGTCCTGGATCCGGCCGACGCGCACGCCCGCGATCGGCGTGTTCCAGGGCGCCTGCGACGATGCCAGCGCGAAGCTCGTGGCGAGCAGCGCGAGCGTGTCGGGCTTGTTCTCCTGGTCGGCCGAGATCACGTAGATCACGACCTGCACCTCATTCTGGAAGCCCTCCGGGAACAGCGGGCGGATCGAGCGGTCGACGATGCGACACGTCAGGATCTCGTTGTCCGAGGGACGGCCTTCACGCTTGATGTAGCCACCCGGGATCTTGCCGGCGGCGTAGGTCTTCTCCTTGTACTCGACCGTCAGCGGGAAGAACGGCAGGGAGCTCTTGTTCTCGCTGACCGTGACGGCGGCGAGCACCATCGTCTCGCCGTAGGTCACCAGCGCGGAGCCGGCGGCCTGCTTGGCCATGCGGCCGGTTTCGATGACGAGCTTGCGGCCCGCGAAGGTCTTCTCGATTCTCTGCATCACGTGTGGATTTCGGCTGCGGGAAACGCAAAACGCGCGGAACGTCCGGTGACGTCCGCGCGATTGCCATTGAGGCCCGGATTAATACCGGAGGCCAAGGTCTGCGATGATCTTCCGGTACCCGGCCAGATCGGTACGCTTGAGGTAGTCGAGGAGGCGACGACGTCGCCCGACCATCTTCAGCAGGCCCTGACGCCCGTGATGGTCCTTCTTGTGCGTGCGGAAGTGACCAGTGAGATAATTGATCCGTTCCGTGAGAATCGAGATCTGCACGTGCGTCGAGCCGGTGTCGGTCTCGTGCTGGCGATGCTTCTCGATTGCTGCAGCCTTTTCGAATGCCATGGTCCTGGGTCTGCGCGGCGGCCGCGCGTCCGAATGTCCTGAATGATCGTAAGCCCTGAACAATACAGACCCTACGGACGGAAGTAAAGCGTTGCGGCGCCAGAACCTCCGCTCGGGGCGGAGGCTAGCCCCGGAAATGCCCCATCACCTGCGACCCGAGCCGGGCCAGGTCGTTGAACGTCGTCGTGATCAGGAGCAGCAACACCAGCCCCACCCCGGCGTACATGATCGCCCCCTTCGCCCGCTCGCCCAGCGGCTTGCCGCGCGCCGACTCGATCAGCGCCAGCACCACCTGCCCGCCGTCCAGCACCGGCACCGGCAGCAGGTTCAGCACCGCGATGTTCACGCTGATCAGCGCCATCAGCATCAGCACCCCCTCGATGCCACCGGCCCGGGCGGTCTGGAACGAGGCCTGCGCGATCATGATCGGGCCACCAAGCTGCTTCGGGGAAACGTTCCCGGAGAACAGCCCCTTCAGCACGTCCACCGTCTGCACGACGGTCTCCCAGGTGTAGGCAGCCCCATCCGCCACGGCGGCGACCGGGCCCACGCTCATCCGACCCGAGCTGGCACCGATCTTCCCCACCGTCCGGGCCACCCCGGTCTTGGGATTGGTGTCCACCGTCGCCTGCGGCGTGATCGTCAGCTGCTGCCGCGCCCCGCCACGCACCACCTCCACCGCCAGCGGCGTGCCGGCCTTCGACACCACCAGCTCCACGAGGCCGACCCAGGTGCTCACTGGCGTCCCGGCCACCGACACGATGCTGTCACCCGACGCCAGCCCGCCCCGCTCTGCTGGCGACCCCGGCAGCACGGTCCCGATCACCGACGCCGGGTTCGGCGCGCCATTCGCCATCCGCAGGCCGGCCACGACCGTGATGGCCAGGAGGAAGTTCATCGTCACGCCGGCGAGCATCACCACCAGCCGCGCCCACAGCGGCTTCGACTCGTACCAGCGATCCGCCGGCACGGGCTTCGGGCCGAAGGGCACCATCGCGGTCGGATCCCACGGAATCCCGGGCTCCCCCTGCGACGCCGTCGCGCCGTCCGCGAGGCTGCCACGATCGGCGCCCCCCTCGAACGCCGCCATCGACTCGTCGTCGCGCGACGCCATCCGCACGTAGCCGCCCAGCGGAAACAGCGCCAGACGGTAGTCGGTCTCACCGCGCCGCACGCCGAAGACGCGCCGGCCCCAGCCCAGCGCGAACACCGGCGCGTAGATCCCGACCGCCTTGGCCGCCAGGAAATGGCCAAGCTCGTGCACGAACACCACCAGTCCGAAGACGAGCAGCGGGGCCAGCAGGGGCAACAGGTTCATGCAAACTCCCGCACAT
This sequence comes from Gemmatimonadaceae bacterium, assembly GCA_020851035.1. Lineage (NCBI taxonomy): Bacteria > Pseudomonadati > Gemmatimonadota > Gemmatimonadia > Gemmatimonadales > Gemmatimonadaceae > Gemmatimonadaceae bacterium. Next base: position 164,007 of record JADZDM010000004.1, read on the forward strand.
GGGCGCGCGCCGCAGCGTCCGCAGCCACCAGTGCCTCGAGGGTATCTCCAGCGGACTCACCGAGGGCGTCGAGCGCCCCGGCGATCGCCCGTGCAATATCGCCGAATGCCAGCTCGCCGGCGAGGAACCGCGCCACGGCCTGCTCGTTCGCGGCGTTGAACACGGCCGGGGCCGCACCGCCACGACGGCCGGCCGCGATCCCGAGGCCGAGCGCGGGGAACGCGTCGTGCCGCACCGGTTCGTAGGTCAGCGGCGACAGCGCCACGGGGTCGAACGGCGGTACCCCGGTGTCGGGGATGCGGTCCGGGTGGGTGAGGGCGTACAGCACCGGCAGCTCCATGCTCGGCACGCCGAGCTGTGCCAGCACGCTGCCGTCCACGAACTCCACGAACGAGTGCACCACGCTCTGCGGGTGCACGACCACGTCGATGCGGTCGTACGGGATCCCGAACAGGTGGTGCGCCTCGATCACCTCCAGTGCCTTGTTGGCCAGCGTCGCACTGTCGATGGTGATCTTCCGGCCCATCGTCCAGGTGGGATGGTTCAGCGCATCCGCCACCGTGGCGGCCTCCACCCGCGCCCGCTCCCACGTCCGGAACGGGCCGCCCGACGCCGTGATGATCAGGCGCCGCACCTCGTGCATCGGACGGCCGGCGATGCACTGGAGGATCGCGGAGTGTTCGCTGTCCACCGGCACCAGCTCACCGCCACCGCGCCGCGCCGCGTCGTTGACCAGCGCGCCGGCCATCACCAGCGTCTCCTTGTTGGCGAGCGCGACACGCTTCCCGGCGTCGAGCGCGGCCAGCGTGGCACGCATGCCGGCGGCGCCCACCACCGCGTTGACCACGGTGTGCACGTCGTCGCGCACCGCGGCCGAGACGAGGGCGCCGGCGCCGGTCTCCCAGGCGGGGTCGGCGCCCGGCTCCGGCCGCACCAGCCCCACGAACGCGGGGGCGTGGGCACGGACCTGCTCCCGCAGCAGCGCCACGTTGCTGAACGCCGTCAGCGCACGCACGGTGAACGCCTCCGGCTGTCGCGCCAGCACCCGCAGCGCCGTCGTGCCGACCGAGCCGGTCGAGCCGAGGATGGCCACGCCGCGCGGTGCGCGGCCCGCCGGGGGCGTCACTGCGGGGCCGGGATCAGGAACGCGTCCAGCAGCAGCGCCGCCACCGGCAGCACGAACAGCAGGCTGTCCACGCGATCGAGCACGCCGCCGTGCCCGGGCAGCAGCGACGAGCTGTCCTTCACCGCGGCCTCGCGCTTGAGCAGCGACTCGAACAGGTCGCCCAGCTGCGCCGCGACGGCGATGGCGACACCGAAGCCGACGATCGCGGCCGGCGAGAGGCCGAGCTGGCCGTAGGGGACCATCAGGCGGCGCACGAAGAACCAGCCCACGATCACCGCGAGGGCGATGCCGCCGAGTGCGCCCTCCACCGTCTTCGCCGGGCTCACCGAGGGCATCAGCTTCGTGCGCCCGAGGGTGCGCCCGGTGAAGTACGCCCCGACATCCGACGCCCAGGTGAGCAGCACCGGAAACAGCAGCACGAGGCTCTGCCCGGTGCGCCCGATGGCATAGTTGTGGTAGCGCAGCTCGTAGGCGAAGCTCAGCATGCCACCGGTGTAGAGCACCGTGAACATGCTCACCGCGGCGACGGCGATGGGGCGCTGGTCGATGCGGCGCGTGAAGATGGTGGCCGCCATGATGAGCACGAGTGCGATCGCGAACCAGGCGGCGCTGGGCCGGAGCACGCCGAGCCGCATGCCGTGCGACAGCAGCGGCAGGGCCGCCGCGAGGCCGATGGTGAGCCACTCGAGCGGGGCGATGCCCGCGTTGCGGCACATCCGGCAGAGCTCCCACGCCGCCACCGCCGCCACCACGCTGAGGAGCGTGGCCAGTGCCGCATCGCCCTGCCAGGCCGCGGCGACGGCGAGTGGTGCGATGACGAGCGCGACGAGCACACGCTTGGCGAGCTCCGACAGGCCGGTGCTCAGACGGAGACCTTCCCGTACCGGCGTTCGCGCCGCTTGTAGTCGAGGATCGCGGCGAACAGGTCGCGGCGTCCGAAGTCGGGCCAGAGCACGCCGGAGATGTAGAACTCGGTGTACGCGAGCTGCCAGAGCAGGAAGTTCGAGACCCGCTGCTCGCCGGAGGTGCGGATGAGCAGGTCGGGGTCGGGCATGCCGGCGGTCATGAGGCGGCCGCTGATGGCATCCTCGTCGATGTCCGACGGGGCGAGGATGCCGGCGGCCACGTCGCGGGCCAGCGACTGCGACGCACGCACCAGCTCCATCCGGCTGCCGTAGGAGATGAAGATGTTGAGGTGGAGCGTGTCGTTGTGTGCGGTGGTGCGCTCGATCAGCTCCACCGCCCGCCGCGCGCCGTCGGTGAGGCGCTCACGCTCGCCGAGGATGCGCACGCGCACCCCGCGTTCCGACAACTCCGCCACTTCCTTCGCGATGTACTCCTCGAGGAGCGACATCAGCGCCGAGACCTCGGTGGTCGGGCGCTGCCAGTTCTCCTGGCTGAACGCGAACAGCGAGAGGTGCGTGACGCCGGCCTCGATCGCGCCGTGGACCACCTCGCGCACCGCCTTCATGCCGGAGCGGTGTCCCACCGGCCGCGGCATGAAGTGCTTGCGCGCCCAGCGGCCGTTGCCCTCCATGATGATGGCAACGTGCTGCGGTGGCGAACCGGCCAGCCGCACCTGCTCCAGCAGGTCGGGGGTCGACAGCGTCGAGGTGGCCACGGAGGTCCTCAGACTTCCATGATCTCGGCTTCCTTCGCCTTCACCGCGGACTCGATCTTCGCGATGAAGTCATCGTGCATCTTCTGCAGGTCCTTCTCGGCGTGCTTGACCTCGTCCTCCGACACGCTCTTGAGCTTCTTGAGCTTGTCGCGGCCGTCGGTGCGCGCATGGCGGATGGCCACCCGGCCATCCTCGGCGAGGGTGTGCAGGATCTTCACCAGCTCCTTGCGGCGCTGCTCGTTCATCGACGGCAGCGGCACCCGGATGATGTTGCCCTGGTGCGCGGGATCGAGGCCGAGGTCCGACTCGCGGATCGCCTTCTCGATCGCCTTCACCTGGCCCTTGTCGAAGGGGGTGACGATCAGCATGCGCGATTCCGGCGCCGAGATCGATGCCACCTGGTTGAGCGGCACCCACGACCCGTAGGCTTCCACCTGGATCGTGTCGAGCATGTTCGGGGTGGCCTTGCCCGCGCGCACGGTCGAGAACTCGCGCTTGGCGTTCTCGATGCCCTTCTCCATGCCGCTCTTGGTGGCCTTCAGGATGTCCTGGATCATGACACGAAGGTTCCGACACGCTCGCCACGGACTGCGCGGGCGAGCGCACCGGGAGTGTGGGTGTTGAGGACGATCAGCGGCAGCGAGTTCTCCTTGCAGAGCGTGACGGCCGTCTGGTCCATCACTGCAAGCTCGCCGAGCATGACGTCGCGGAAACTGACGGTATCGAACTTGACGGCATTCGGGTCCTTCTTCGGGTCGGCGGAATACACGCCGTCCACGCTCGTGGCCTTGATGATGACGTCCGCCTTCATCTGGATGCCGCGCAGCACCGCCGCGGTGTCGGTGGAGAAGTACGGATTGCCGGTGCCGGCCGCGAAGAGCACCAGCCGCCCCTGCTCGAGGTGCCGCATGGCGCGCCGCCGGATGTACGGCTCCGCCAGCTCCTCCATGCGGATCGCCGTCATGACGCGGGTGTCGACGCCGAGCTTCTCGAGCTGGTCCTGCAACGCGAGCGCGTTGATGACCGTCCCGAGCATGCCCATGTAGTCGGCGCCAACGCGATCCATGCCGTTCTGTGCGAGCTGCGCGCCCCGCACGATGTTGCCGCCGCCGATGACGAGGCCGACGCGGCAGCCCAGGTCGAGGACTTCCTTGATCTGCCCGCAGAAGAAGGAGACGCGCTCGAAGTCGAAGCCGACCTTCTTCTCGCCGGCGAGTGCCTCACCCGAGAGCTTGATGAGGACACGCTGGTAGCGGATGCCGGGCGTCCCGGCACCCGCCGCCGTCACCGCATCGGCGGGATCGCTCACGCGTCGCCGAGGGCGAAGCGGACGAAGCGCGTCACGGTGATCTCCGTGCCGGCCGCCTTGCCCGTCTCGCGGATCAGGTCCGTGATCGTCTTCTTCGGCTCGCGCACCCACGGCTGCGAGACCAGCGACATGTCCTTGAAGAACGCCTCGAGCTTGCCCGTCGCGATCTTCTCGATCATCGCCTCCGGCTTGCCGCTCTGGCGCGCCTGGTCTTCCGCGATGCGCTTCTCCTTCTCGACCAGCTCGGCCGGGATGCCGGTGCGATCGAGCGCCAGCGGGTTCATCGCCGCCGCATGTTCGGCGATCGCCTTCAGCATCGTCTGCACGGACTCGGTGGTGGCGACGTCGGGGTTGCCGAGGGTCGCCTCGACCAGCACGCCGACCTTGGCGTTGTGGTGCGTGTACGTGCCGACGGCACCGGTGCCGATGGCGTAGCGCGTGACGCGGCGCACGTTGACGACCTCACCGAGCTTGGCCGAGCGTTCCTTGACCACCTCGTCCAGCGACTTGCCACCCTCGACACCCACCGGTGCGGCAAGCAAGGCGGCCGTGTCGGCGAAGTCGGTGGTCATGGCGTGCGCGAGCACGACATCGACCAGCGCCTTGAAGTCGTCGGTGCGCGCCACGAAGTCGGTTTCGCAGTTCACTTCCGCGATCACGCCGACGGCGGCGTCATTCGAGACCGCGCTGCCGATGAGGCCCTCGCTGGTGGTACGACCGGCGCGGGATTCCGCCTTCGCGATCCCCTTCTTGCGGAGGTACTCGACGGCGGCATTCAGGTCGCCGTTCATCTCGGTGAGTGCCTTCTTGCAGTCCATCATGCCGGCGCCAGTGCGCTGCCGCAGTTCCTGGACGTCCTTGGCCGTGAAATTCATCGTCGTCCTGGTCAAGAGACCGGGTCAATCGGGATTGTGGAAACGCCGCCGGCTGATGGCCGGCGGCGTCGGGAAGCATACTCCGGACGCCGGGACGCGGGTAGGCGCGATCCGGTGTCCGGTGCGCCGGTTACGAGGCGTCGTCGGTCGTCTCGACCGCCGCCGCGGCATCCGGGCCACGCAGGCGCGCCTGGATGGCTTCCGGCTTCGCGCGGCGCCGACGGCGCTGGCCGCCCTGTGCACCGGCACCTGCACCGGCACCCTGGCCACCGCCCTGGCCGCCAGCGCCCTGGCCACCGCGACGGCCACGGTCATCGCCCCGGCCGGCCGACTCCATGCCGCGGTCGGAGCTGTACGTGCTCTCCTCCGACTCCTCCTCGACCACGCGCTGCGGCGCCTCGCGGCGCGCCTCGGAGATCACGTCGGCGATCGCCCGGGCGATCAGCTCCACCGAGCGGATGGCGTCGTCGTTGCCCGCCACCGGCACGGTCAGCAGGTCCGGGTCGGCGTTCGTGTCGGCGATGGCGATGATCGGGATCCCGAGCTTGTTCGCCTCGCTGACCGCGATGTTCTCCTTCTTCGCGTCGACGACGAACATCAGGCCGGGCAGGCGCGTCATGCTGGAGATGCCGGACAGGTTCTTCGACAGCTTGTCGCGCTGCCGGCGCATCATCAGCTGTTCCTTCTTCGTGTAGTTCGAGAAGCCGCCGCCTTCCTCGCTGCCGGCCTCGAGCTCCTTCAGCTTCTTGAGCTGCTTCTTGACGGTGCCGAAGTTGGTCAGCAGCCCGCCCAGCCAGCGCTCGGTGATGAACATCGAGCCGCAGCGCTCGGCCTCCTGCGCCACGATGGCCTGGAGCTGCTGCTTGGTGCAGACGAACAGCACCTGCTCGCCGCGGAGCACGACTTCACGCGCCAGCTTCTGCGCGAGCTCGAGCTGCTTGAGCGTCTTCTGCAGGTCGATGATGTGGATGCCATTGCGCTCGGCGAAGATGAACTTGCGCATCTTCGGGTTCCAGCGGCGCGTCTGGTGGCCGAAGTGGACACCGGCCTCCAGGAGCTGTTCGATCGTGGGCTGCGACATGTGTGGGCAATCAGAAGGTTGAGTCCGCCGCGGTCGTCATCGTGCGCCGCAACCGGCAGGGCCGGCACCAGCGGTGCACTCGGAACGCGTGAGAGATACGAGCGGTGCACCGGCCGGCGCAGTGGTGCGCCGGCCCGGTGCGACAACGACTAGCGCTTGCTGAACTGGAACTTCTTGCGGGCGCCCGGCTGGCCCGGCTTCTTGCGCTCGACCGAGCGGGCATCGCGCGTCAGCAGGCCGAACTCGCGCAGCTTCTTCTTGTGGTCGGCGTCGATCTGCACCAGCACGCGGGCGATGGCGAGGCGCAGCGCACCGGCCTGGCCGGCCTGGCCGCCGCCGGTGAGGTTGGCCTTCACGTCGTAGTTGCCGATCGTGTCGGTCACCGTGAACGGCTGCTGGATCGACGTCACCAGCGAGGGACGCGGGAAATAGTCGCCGAGCGTGCGCCCGCCGTTGATCTCCCACTTGCCGGTGCCCGGCGTGATGTAGACGCGGCACACCGCTTCCTTGCGGCGGCCGACTGCGTGGAGCTGTTCGGTCGCCATTACTTCGTCCCCTTCGCGGCGGTCAACGTGAGCTGCTGCGGCTTCTGCGCAACGTGATCATGGGTCGGGCCGGCGAACACGCGCAGCTTGCGACGCAGGTGGCGGCGACCGAGGTCGGTCTTCGGCAGCATGCCGTAGACCGCCTTCTCGATCACGCGCTCGGGGTGCTTCTCGATCATGTCGGCGAAGGCCGTGTACTTCTCGTGGCCCATGTAGCCGGTGTGCCGGAAGTAGGTCTTCTGCTCCGCCTTGCGGCCGGTCACGCGCACCTTGCTGGCGTTGATCACGACGACGAAGTCGCCGGTGTCGGCGTGCGGGGTGTACATCGGCTTGTGCTTGCCGCGGATGATCTTCGCGACTTCGGCGGCGAGACGGCCCAGGACCATGCCCTCGGCGTCGACAACCCACCAGGCATGATTGAGGTCAGCCGGCTTCGGGCTGTACGTACTCTGGTTCGGATGCATCAGCACTGCGGACGAGAATGAACCCACGCCTCACCGGTGCACGATGCAACCCGGGTCTCGGCCCCCTCCGAAAAGGGTGTTTTGGACAGACCTGAAGCATAGCCAGCCGGGGAAGTCAGGTCAACACAAGAGCTTAGGCCCACGCCGCACCCCCATCCCCGCCTCCGGAAGCGTCAGGCGAAACCCGAGGCAACCGTCCGCCCGTAGGCTGACTCCAAGAGCCGTTCCCGCCATCGGGGACCGAGCTCCCCCTCCCAGCCTGCGACCCGCGACCGATGCTTCTCCCCGCCCTGCTCTTCCAGCTCGCCGTCGCCGGTCAGGTCGCCGCGCCCCCGCGCGACAGCAGCGCCCGCCAGGCGCCTGCGCCAGCCGAGCTCGTCAGGTACCGGCCCGCGCGCGCCACCCGCGCCCCGCAGATCGACGGCCGCGGCGACGACCCCATGTGGCGCGACGTGCCCGTCGTCACCGACTTCCGCCAGTTCGAGCCCACCGAGGCCGGCGACCCCACCTTCCGCACCGAGGCCCGGATCGCCTACGACGCCCGGAACCTCTACGTCCTCGTCCGCAGCTTCGACCCGAAGCCCGACAGCATCCTCGCCGTCCTCCAGCGCCGCGACGCCTTCACCCTCTCCGACGACATCCTCCTCGGCGTCGACTCCTACAACGACCGGCGCACCGGCTACCTCTTCCGCCTGACCGCCGCCGGTGCCATGGCCGACGGCTACATGTTCAACGATGGCGAGGAGGACTGGGGCTGGAACGCCGTCTGGGAGGGGGCCGCCCGCGTCGACTCGCTGGGCTGGATCGCCGAGTACCGCATCCCGCTCAGCCAGCTCCGCTACGCCGCCACCGGCGACAACACCTTCGGCCTCGCCATCATGCGCCGCACCGCCCGCAGCGGCGAGCGCGTCGTCTGGCCGACGGTCCGCCGCTCGAAGACCGGGTTCGTGAGCCAGTGGGAACGCACCGCCGGCTTCACCGGGCTCTCCGCCCCGCGGCGCGTGGAACTGATGCCCTACACGGTCGCCCGGTACGGCTACCAGCCGCGTGGCGACGGCACCCCGCGTGACGCCGGCCGCGCCCGCATCGGCGCGGACCTGAAGGTCGGCATCACCTCGAACGTCACGCTCGACGCCGCCATCAATCCCGACTTCGGCCAGGTCGAGGCCGACCCCGGCGTGCTGAACCTCAGCGCGTTCGAGCAGTTCTACGCCGAACGGCGGCCCTTCTTCCTCGAGGGGAGCGGCATCTTCCGCTACGACATCGACTGCAACGACGGCGAGTGCACCGGGTTGTTCTACTCGCGACGCATCGGGCGCTCGCCGCAGCTGCGCGACACGTACGGCGACGCCGCATCACCGGGGCAATCCACGATCCTCGGTGCCGCGAAGGTCACCGGTCGCCTGGGCAACGGGCTCTCCATCGGGGTGATCGACGCCGTCACCGAGCGGACGGCCGGCGTGCAGGGCCGGACGATCGAGCCGATGACCAACTACGGCGTCGTGCGGCTGCAGCAGGACCTGCGCGGCGGCAACTCCGGGATCGGCGTGATGCTGACCAACACCACGCGGCGCAACGACGAGTGGACGCGTGACGAACTCCGCGGCGACGCCTGGACCGGGGGCTTCGACGGCCGCCACCGTTTCGCCGGCAACCGCTACCAGGTCTCGGCGCAGCTCGCGGGCAGCCGGGTGACCGGCACGCCCGAGGCGATCGACCGCACGCAGCGCTCGAACGTGCATCTGTACCAGCGCCCCGATGCCGGGCACCTCGATTACGACAGCACGCGCACCACGATGAGCGGCGCACTGGCACAGGTGTCGCTCGACAAGCAGGGGGGCGGGATCACGCGCTTCAACACGAGCGCGTGGTACATGACGCCCGGCTTCGAGATCAACGACCTCGGCTTCCGCACGCGCAGCGACGAAGCCGGGGCCTCGGCCTGGTTCGCGCTGCGCCCGACGCGGCCCTTCGGGAAGTTCCGTCGCGGCCAGGTCAACTTCAACGCCTGGGGCACCACGAACACCTCGGGGCTCGTGATCGGGAATGGCGGCAACGTCAACGCCAACGGGCAGTTCAACAACTTCTGGAACGGGTACATGGGCGTCGGCGTGAACAACGTCGTCGCCACCTACTCGGATCGCGATGCGCGTGGCGGCCCGGTGCTCTTCCGCCCGCGGCGGCTGCAGGTGTGGGCCGGCATCGACGGCGACAGCCGCAAGGCGTTCACGCCCTCACTGGGCATGTTCGGCGGCCGGCGCACCGACGGCCGCGGCAGCAACTGGGACCTGAGCGCCGGCGGCCAATTCCGGCTCGGCGGGCAGCTCAACGGCAGCGTGAACGCGAGCTACGGCCGCAACATCGACGACCAGCAGTGGCTGGGCAACTTCGAGGACGGCGGCGTGATGTCGTACACCTTCGGCCGCCTCTACCAGGCCACGTCGTCGGTCACGCTCCGGCTGAACTACACCATCACGCCGCGACTGAGCGTCGAGAGCTACCTGCAGCCGTTCGTCAGCACGGGCAGCTACACCGACTGGCGCGCGATGGCCGACGGGCGCGCGAAGGATCCCTCGCTGCGGTTCCGGCCCTACACCGAGCGCGGCGCACCGGAGGGCTTCCGCTTCGGGCAGTTGCGCACGAACAACGTCGTCCGGTGGGAATACCGCCCTGGCTCGGTGCTCTTCCTCGTCTGGTCGCAGGGCCGCGACACGTACACCGACAGCCCGACGGAACTGGGGGTGCAACCCGGCTTCGATGCGCTCTTCTCACAGCGACCGCAGAACGTCTTCCTGGTGAAGGCGAGCTACTGGTTCGGGCGCTGACAACACGGTCCCCATCCGCGCACGGCCGTCACACCGATGCCGTGCGCGGCGCCGTCACCGCCCCCCGGGTCGCCGCCGGCGGGCAGTGACGTCAGGACAGCTCGACGAGGACGGCGCCCTTCTGCACGGCCGATCCCACCACCGCGCGCACGGCGGTGACCGTGCCGGGGCCGGCGGCGCGCAGCTCGTTCTCCATCTTCATCGCCTCCATCACGATCAGCCCCTGCCCGGCCACCACCACGTCGCCCGGCACGACGCTCACGCGCACGATCATGCCGGGCATGGGGGCCAGCAGCGGCGACGGGCCCGCGGGACCAGCGGTCGCCGCGGCGAGGTCACGGATCGCCCGTGCACGGGCATCGAGTGCCTCGACGTGGTGCCGCTGTCCGTTCATCAGCAGCGTGTACTGCCCGCGCGCGCCGCGACGCGCCACGACGCGGTGGACCGTGTCGCCGATGCGCACCTGACGGATCGGCGACCCCGGGATGTCGGTCAGCGACGCGTCCACCGGCGCACCATCGAGCATCACGCCATCCGGCCCGACCTCCACCTCGTGCCGCGTCCCCTGCACTTCGACGACGTACTTCACGCCTCCTCCCGGTCGATGGTGCACACGGTCTCGACATGCGCCGTCTGCGGGAACATGTCGAACGCCTTCACGTCGGTCACGCGCCAGCCGGCGCCGAGCCGCGCGATGTCACGCGCCAGCGTCGCGGGATCACAACTCACGTACACGACGCGCGCGACACCCGCTTTCGTCGCCGCGAGCATCGGGGGCACCGTGGCATCGACGCCGGCGCGCGGCGGGTTCAGCACCACGACACCGGCCGGCAGCCCCTCGGGCAGCAGGTGCTCCACGCGGCCGGTGAGGACGCGCGAGAGGGGATGATCGTGCAGGGCGGCGCCGGCGATCGCCGAGGCGTCCTTGTCGAGCTCGATCGCGGTCACGCGGCGGCCGTCGCGCAGCAGGCGCGCGGCCAGCGCCCCACTGCCGGCGTACGCATCGACGACGGCGTCCGGCGCACGTGCCTCCACCTGCGCGACGACGTACGCCCGCAGGAGTTCCGCGACGGCGGGATTCACCTGCGCGAAGCTGGCTCCTGCCTCCTGTGCGGTGCGACGATCGTGGCGCAGCACGCGCACCTCGTCCGCACGCACCCACCAGACGGCGTCGAGGTCGCGCACGCCGGACACCAGCGCCTCGATGGAGGCCTGCTTCCATTGCGTGCCCCCTTCCACCGTGAGCGCCAGTCCGCCCACACCCAGCCGTCGCACGGTGACGCGCAGCGACGACGCGCGCGGCAGGTGCTCGGCCACCGTCATCACCTGGCGCCACCCCTCCATCACCTCGGGCATCGCGATGAGGCAGGTCCGCAGCTCGAACAGCGTGCCCGGTTCACCGGCGACGTGCATCCCGGCCAGCCAACCGCTCGGCCGCATGCGGTCACGCTGCAACGCGAGCGTGAGCGCGTTGCGGTATCCCCACGGTGACGGGCTGGCCACCACCGTGACGGCATCCACCGGCTGCCTGGCGATCCGGACGATGGCATCGCGCACGAGCTCGCCTTTCACGGCCAGCTGGGCCTCGTAGCGCAGGCCCTGCAGCTGGCAGCCCCCGCATCCGTCACCGTCGTAGTGCGGACAGGGAGGCGTCTCGCGGTCGGGCGACGCCGTCACCACCCGGGTCACGCGTCCGCGCGCGAAGGTGCGCTGGCGCGTGAGCGTCACCTCGACCTCGTCGCCCGGCACGGCGCGCGGCACGAACACCACCATGCTGTCGTGCCGTGCGATCCCGTCGCCACCGGCGGCGATGCGCTCGATGGTGACCGTCGCCGACTCACTCATGCCCGCTGCACTCCCTCGAGCCGTGCGGCACGCTGCCAGGCACCGGCAAGCGCCTGCGCGGTTGCATGCGCCTGCGACGGCTTCACCGTCGTGCGGTCACGATCTGCGATGAGCGCTGCGGCGATCACGGCATCGCGCACAGCGGCGGACGGCGGCGTGGCGGCACCGAGCGCCGGCAGGCGCGCCTCGAGCCACTGGATGCTGATGTCGCCGCGGCGGAACTCATCATCCTCCATCATGCGCAGGTGAAACTCGCGCGACGTCTCCACCCCCTCGATCTCCAGCTCGAGCAGCGCCCGGTGCATCCGCGCGATGGCTGCGTCGCGCGTGCCGGCATGCACGATCAGCTTGGCGAGCATCGGGTCGTAGAACAGCCCCACCTCGCTGCCGATCTCGATGCCGCCATCCCAGCGGACGCCGGGCCCGGTCGGCAGCTGCATCCAGTGCACGCGTCCGGTGGACGGCAGGAAGCCGTTCTGGAAGTCCTCGCTCGTGATGCGGCACTCGATCGCCCAGCCGCGCGGCACGATCAGCTCCTGCACGAACGGGAGCCGCTCCCCCGCGGCGACGCGGATCTGCCACTGCACGAGGTCGATCCCGGTCACGAGCTCGGTCACCGGGTGCTCGACCTGGATCCGCGTGTTCATCTCGAGGAAGTAGTAGTTCCCGTCGCGATCGAGCAGGAACTCGCAGGTGCCGGCATTCACGTAGCCGGCCGCCCGGGCTGCGGCCACTGCCGTCGCGCCCATGCGGGCGCGCAGCTCCGGTGACACCGCCACGCTCGGCGCCTCCTCGATCATCTTCTGGTGCCGGCGTTGCACGGAGCAGTCCCGTTCCCCGAGGTGCAGCATCGTGCCGTGCATGTCGCCGAGCACCTGGATTTCCACGTGGCGCGGCCCCTCGATGTACTTCTCGACGTAGACGGCGTCGTCACCGAACGCGTTCAGTGCCTCCCGCTGCGCGGAGGCCAGCGCGCCGGCCAGCTCGTCGGCGGCGCGGACGATGCGCATGCCCTTGCCGCCGCCACCGGCGGCCGCCTTCAGCAGCACCGGGAACCCGAACTGCGTCGCGACGTCGAGCGCCTCCGCGGCATCCCGGAGGGCGGCCGTGGTGCCGGGAACCACCGGCACGCCAGCCGCGACGACCAGCGTGCGCGCCGCCGTCTTGCTGCCGAGGGCGGCGATCGCTTCCGCCGGAGGCCCCACCCACACCAGTCCGGCGTCGCGCACCGTACGCGCGAACCACTCACGTTCCGAGAGGAAGCCATACCCGGGGTGGATCGCCTGGGCGCCGGTGCGCCGCGCGGCCTCGATGATCCGCTCCCCGAGCAGGTAGCTCTCGGCGGCCGGTGCCGGTCCGATGTTGACCGCCTCGTCTGCCTCGCGAACGTGGGGGGCGGTGGCATCGGCATCGCTGTAGACCGCCACGCTGGCGACACCGAGTTCGCGACAGGCGCGGATGACGCGGAGGGCGATCTCGCCACGGTTGGCGACGAGCAGTTTCGTGATCACGGGCGCGGCGGTCGGGGGAGTCGCGCGCCGGCCTGGCACGCGGTCAGATCGGGAACTTAGCGCGGCCCGGGCACTTCGGAGCCTCCAACGCAACAGCGCCGCCCCGGCGAACCGGGGCGGCGCTGCAGGGTGGGTGGGCCGTTACCGGCTCAGACCGAGCGACGACGGCGGGCGATCATGCCGAGGCCGAGCAGCCCCGTGCCGAGCAGGGCATACGTGGACGGCTCAGGGACCACCGTGCCGACGGCGCGGACCATGAACTCCTGCCCACCACCGAGACCGTTCGCGGTGTTCACGTCGGTCACGACGGCCCAGCCGGCCAGGTTCACCTTGGTCAGGTCGGCCAGGCTCACCTTCGTCAGCCAGCTCATGACGTTCGAGTTCAGCGCGGCGCTCGGCTTGCCACTGCCGATGTTCCAGATCGCGCCCTGGATCCCGGCCCACTCCGACACGTCCGCCGTAGCGAAGTTGTCGACGAGCCACGCCATCTGGACGTACTTTGTGAAAGCGGAACCGCCACCCAGAACCTGACCCTGACGCGTCAGGAGGCCGATGTCGGCAGACGAGCTGGACAGCAACGTAACATTGACGTTGTAGTTCATGCCGTTGAAATAGCCATTGTCCAGATCGACGCAGAAGGCCTGGACGAGCGTCTTGGCGAACATGTTGAACTGAAGGTCGAGCGGTCCGATCGGCTCGCGGATGCCTTCTGCATACGTCGCTTCCGGCGCAGACAGTGGCGTGTTGATCGTCACGTTCGTGTTCGTCACGTTGCCGGGCAGCGCGAGCTGGGCGGCAGCGGTCTGCGGGGCTGCGAGGAGGGCTGCGGCCGCGACGGCGGCGAACAGTCTGCGCATGAGGTTCTCTGGCTGGAGGGATCGCCGGGGTACCCACCACGGCGTACCACACACATCAGCAGGTATCGGGCCAACGGCCCGGTCTGCTCGAAGGGAGACGCGCAAGTCTCATGAGATCAACACATTAGGAGGTCCACATCATATGCCGGCGCAGTTCGCCAGCCTGCGGCTGAGCCCGGAACTGTTGCCCGGGCGCCACAAAAGGTGCCGCAACCCCTGTTCGATGTGGAGTCGCTGCAACAGAGGCAACGGCGCCACAGACCGTCAGAGCGGGATGTTCCCGTGCTTCTTCGGCGGGTTCCTGTCGCGCTTGGCCGACAGTGTCTCGAGGGCGTCGATCAGCCGCGGGCGGGTGTCGCGCGGGTCGATGATGTCGTCCACGTAGCCCCACGCCGCCGCCATGTAGGGGTTGGCGAACTGCTGCCGGTACTCCTCGACCTTGGCGTCCGTCGCGGCCACGGCATCCTCGGCCTCCGCCAACTCGCGCTTGTAGATGATCTCCACGGCCCCCTTCGGCCCCATCACCGCGATCTCGGCAGTCGGCCAGGCCACGTTGAAGTCGCCGCGGATGTGCTTCGAGCTCATGACGTCGTACGCCCCGCCGTAGGCCTTCCGCGTGATCACGGTCAGCTTCGGCACCGTGGCCTCGCAGTAGGCGTACAGCAGCTTGGCGCCATGCCGGATGATGCCGCCGTGTTCCTGGCTCACACCCGGCAGGAAGCCCGGCACATCCTCGAAGGTCACGATCGGGATGTTGAATGCATCGCAGAAGCGGATGAACCGCGCGCCCTTCATCGACGCGGCGATGTCCAGCACGCCGGCGAGCACCGCCGGCTGGTTGGCCACGATGCCGACGCTCATGCCCCCCAGGTGGGCGAACCCGCAGAGGATGTTCTGGGCGTAGTCGCGGTGCACCTCGTAGAACGTGCCGTCGTCCACGACGCGACGGATCACGTCGAGCATGTCGTACGGCTTGTTCGCGTTGTCGGGCACGATGCCCGCCAGCGCCTCGTCACGGCGGTCCCGGGGATCGGTGCCGGTGCCCCGTGGCGCATCAGCGAGGTTGTTCGACGGCACGTAGCGGAACAGCTCGCGGATCTGCGTGAGGCAGGCGATCTCGGAATCGCAGGCGAAGTGGGCCACCCCCGAGGTGCCGGCGTGCGTGTCCGCGCCGCCCAGCTCCTCCATCGTCACGTCCTCGTGCGTCACCGTCTTCACGACATTGGGCCCGGTGACGAACATGTAGCTCGTGCCGCGCACCATGTAGATGAAGTCCGTGATGGCCGGCGAATACACCGCCCCGCCGGCGCAGGGGCCGAGGATGGCCGAGATCTGCGGGACCACGCCGCTGGCGAGCGTGTTGCGGAGGAAGATGTCGGCGTAGGCGCCGAGTGCCACCACACCCTCCTGGATGCGCGCGCCGCCGCTGTCGTTCAGGCCGATCACGGGAGCACCGTTGCGCACGGCGTGATCCATGATCTTGCAGATCTTCCGCGCGTGCGCCTCGGCCAGTGATCCGCCCAGGACCGTGAAGTCCTGCGAGAAGACGTACACCAGGCGCCCATCGATGCGACCGTAGCCCGTGACGACGCCGTCGCCGTAGACGCCGCCGGCGTCGGTCCGGGCCGTGACGAACTTGTCGATCTCGACGAAGGACCCCTCGTCGAGGAGCACGTCCAGGCGCTCCCGCGCGGAGAGCTTTCCCTTTGCGTGCTGGGCAGCGAGTCGGTCGGCACCGCCCCCCAGTTCAGCCTGCGCGCTTCGCCGCGCGAGCAGCTCGAGCTTCTCGGTCATGGACATGGGGACGAAGGTAGCCCGCCCCGTGCGTGCGGGCGAGCAGCCGCTGGTGCCGCGGGCGGCGGCCGGCGTTTGATTGCGGGCGAATGCGAGTCCTCCTCACCGGCGCCCGCGCGCCAGCGACCCTCGAGCTGGCCCGACTCTGCAGTCTGGCGGGCCACGAGGTGCACGTTGCCGACACCGCGCGCTGGCACATCTGCCGGGGGTCGCGTCGGATCGCTGGCGTGCACCGGCTTCCGGCTCCCAGGCGCGGCCATCAGGCCTACGCCGCTGCCCTCGGCGCGCTGGCTGCGCGGCTCGACCTCGACGTGGTGGTGCCGACCTGCGAGGAGATCTTCCACCTGGCGAGCATCAGGGAGGAGGTGCCGGGGCTGCGGATCGCCTGCGACAGTGCGGAACGACTCTTAGCGCTTCATGACAAATGGCGCTTCATCGGCCTCTGCGAGGCCGCCGGCCTGGCGGTGCCCCGGACACGGCTGCTGGATGCCGGCGTGCCCGCCGCCGGACCAGGGGCAGGCCGGTGGGTGCTGAAGCCTCGGTTCTCCCGCTTCGCGACACGGGTGCAGGTGGTGGCGGGTGGTGCGGCGCTGCCCTACCTCGCCGGCGACCTGCCTTCACGCTGGGTGGCGCAGGAGTTCCTCGACGGACCGGTGCTCTGCTCGTGGAGCGTCGCGCAGGCGGGCCGGCTCCGCGCCCACGTCACCTACGCCGTGGACGAGACGGCCGGCCCGCACGGCGCGGCCATCGCCTTCCACACCGTGCATCACACCGCCGTGCGGGCCTGGGTGGCGCAGTTCGTCGCCGCACATGCGCTCGATGGCCAGTTCGCGTTCGACTTCGTGGACCACGCCGGCGGCTTGCGCGCGATCGAGTGCAACCCCCGACTCACCAGCGGCATCCATGGATTCCGGGGATTGCCCGGCGTGGTGGCGTGCCTGCTGGAGGGCAATGCCGGCCCGGACGACGCGATCCTCGAGCCACCGGCAGGCCAGCGGTTCCGAAGCCGGCTGGCACTCTCCGCATTCCGCCGTCCGTCTCGCGCCGGCGCCGGCCTGCTCGATGCCCGCGACGATCCGTGGCCGCGCCGCCTGCAATGGGTCGCATGGGCGGACCTGTTCCTGCGCGCCGCCATCGCCGGTGACGATCCACGGCGGTACAGCACCCGGGACATCGAGTGGAACGATGACTGAGCCGATGGCGCTCGCTGCCGACGCGCTGTGGGCACCCCTGGTCGATGCGGGCACGCAGTGGTGCGCGCCGAACGTCCACGCCGATGCGGCGTGGCTCGATGTCGGAGGGCAGCGCTGGCGGGTGGCCGTGACGAAGGCGGTGCCTGGCAACAGCTACGTGGTCAGCGCCGCGGGACAGTACCTCGACTATGCCCGTGAGGAAACGCGGCGGATTCCGTCACGCGCGAACCGGACGGCCTCGCGGGGATTGCTGGCAGCGGTTGCGCCGGTGGTGCGGGCGCTCGACCCGGTGGTGATCCTCGACGCGCTGCCCGTGTCGACCGTGCTGCACCCGGTGCGGCCCGCCGACGCATGGCACGACGCGCTGGCGGCCGCACGTGCCTCGTTCCCGTCGCAGCCGGTCATGGTCCGGTCGCTCGATGCCGTCGCGTCGCGCGGGACGCTGGAGACACTGCGGGCACTCGGGATGGCGCTCATCCCGAGCCGTATCGTCTTCCACCAGGATCCAGGCCCCGACGCGTTCTGGCAGGCGCGCAACCTCCGGCACGATCTTGCCCTCCAGCGGCGCGCCCCGATGCCATGCCGCGCACTCACGCCGGGCGATGCGGCGCACATCGAGTCACTCTACTGGCAGCTCTATGGCGACAAGCATTCCCGGCTCAACCCGCGCTTCACCCGGCAGTGGCTGGCGCACGGCATGACCGCTGGCGTATTCGAGGGCGAGGGAATCGAGCACGACCGTCAGCTGGTGGGGGTGTACCTCTCATACACGATCGGGGGCGTCATGACGAACCCGGTCTTCGGCTACGACACATCATTGCCGCAGCCACTCGGGCTCTACCGCAGGCTGGGCGTGCTGGCCTTGCAGGCCGCGCGACGCAAAGGCCTGGTGTTGCACGCGTCGAGCGGCGCCCCGGCGTTCAAGGCCACGCGTGGTGGCGCGCCATCGATCGAGTATCACGCCGTCGATCTTCGCGGCGTTCGCGGGGTGCAACGGATGGCGTGGGAAACCGTGCTGCGCATTGCCCGCGCAGTCGGCCCAGCCATGATGCGCCGCGCGACCTGAACGCGTGGCCCCTGCGCGCACCTCCCGGTACCTTCCGCGAATGACCTCGCTCCGCCTGCACCTTCGCTTGCTGGTCGCGGCTGGTGCGATCGCCACCAGCACCTCCGCCATGCACGCCCAGGCGGCCGACTCGCTGGGCACCACCGGCGGGCTGAGTCTTGGCCTCAGCGGCCTGCGCAGCGGTGACGGCACCACGGTCCGCGCGGACGTGATGTGGGTCGGTGCGGAAATGAACGACGGCGTCGGCCTGCGCCTGCTGCGCCAGGGGTTGGCGCCACGCGCGCACGGGTATGCGGCCATGCTCGTCATCGGCGGGCCGCCGCATGACCGCCTGGGCTGGGCGCGCATCGACTTCGGGCTGGGCTACGTGGGCCAGCAGTCCGACCGGGACCTGCGCTTCCTGAAGCGCCATGGTCTCGGGGCCGAGTTCGCGGCGACGATCGCGCCGCGGCGGTTCGGGATCGTCAAGCCGGAGCTGAACGGCTGGGCGGTGGTCGGAACGTCGGCGCAGTTCCTCGGCGTGTCGCTCGGCGTGCGCATCCTGGATCCGCGCGGGCGCTGAGCCGCTGTCCGGAGGTCGCGTTGCGTTCCGAATCCGGGCGCGTACGTTGTCTCGCATGACGCGCCTTCCCCAGCTGACGCGATGCCTCGCCGCTGTACTCGCGTGCTCGGCGGCCATCGCCATGCCCGTCGCTGCGCAGAACGCCGACAGCAGCGCCACGACGACCATTGGCGACGAGTCGAGTGACAACCCGATCCGGATCGGCATCTCCGGGCGGGCCGGGCGTCACGGTACGGCGATCTGGGTGGACGCCCTTCTGATCGACACATTGAGCTTCGGGATCCAGGGGATGACGCAGCAGCTCGGCCCCTCGACGCGTGTCTACGGCGTGGCGTGGACGCTGGGTACCATCGTCGACGCCCCGAACTGGCGCTGGCTGCGCTTCGAGATGGGCATGGGTGCGTACGGACAGACGTCCACCAAGTCGCTGCACTGGTATCAGCGCGCTGGCCTGGGCTATGTCGCTGGCGTCACGGCGGCGGCCTTCCGGAAGGGGCCACTGACGCCGGAACTCCATGGATGGGCCGTGCTGGCGACGAATACGCAGTTCGCCGGTGCATCGGCGGGGCTGCGCGTCTCGGCGAGCGCGTTCCTGCGATGATCCGCCTCAGCCGCGGCGCCGCGCGGCCGGCCTGACGCCATCGGTCTCACTCCGATCCTCGACGCCCGTAGGCGCCGCGTCCGCGAGCAACGATGCCGGCTGCACCGCGCCAGGGCCGAAGCGCGCCCGCACACGATCCATCGCGATCGCGAGCGCACGGTCCTTCGGTGTCTCCTGCACCACCGGCGTCGCAGATGGCAGCAGCGAGAGCTGCTCGGCCAGGTCGCCATCATCAAGCTGTGTGAGGCCCACACCCAGCAGGCGCACCGGAAGGCGGCGTGACTGCCGCAGCTTGCGGAAGAGCAGCCGTGCGGTGGAGAACACCGCGCGTTCCGTGCTCACCGGCGTGTCGAGCGTCTTGCTCGCCAGCTTCGTGGTGAAGTCGTTGGTGCGCATCTTCACCGTGATGGTGCGCGCACGCAGGCCGTCGGCGCGCAGGTCCGCGACGACACGCACGGCGAGGCGCTGGAGCTCCGTCTCGAGTGCGGCATCGTCAGCGATGTCTCGATCGAAGGTGTCCTCGCGGCTCATTCCCTTCTGCTGGTCGTGGCCGTGCAGCTCGGCGCTCCCCTGCCCGCGCGCCTTGCGCGTGATCCACTCGGCGAGCTTGTCGCCGAGGTAGCGACGGATGGTGGCGGGGTCGGCATCGAGCACGTCAGGCACATTGACAAGACCCAGGCTGCGCAGCTTCTCCTGCGCCTTCGGCCCGATGCCCGGGATCTCGGCGAGCGGCTGTGTGCGCATGAATGCCTCCTCGCGGCCCGCAGGCACGATGTGCACACCGGTCGCGCGCGTGCCAGGGATCGGCTTGGCCGCGCCCGCGGCGATCTTCGCAATCAGCTTGCTGGTGCCACCGCCGATCGAGATGCTGCAGCCTGTCTCGTCGATCACCGCCTGCCGGATGCGCTGCGCGGTCACGTGCAGCGGTTCGTCGTGGTACAGCGCCTCGGTGCCGGTGAGGTCGAGGTAGAACTCATCGACACTGGCGGCGACGACGACCGGTGCGAAGCGGGTGAGCACCTGCTGGATGGCGCGGCTCTTCTCGCCGCACGCGTTGCGCGGCACGGGCACGGCCAGCGCGGCAGGACAGAGTCGCAGCGCCTGCGAGATGGCCATGCCTGATCGCACGCCGAACGCGCGCGCCTCGTAGCTCGCGGAGCAGACCACGCCACGGCTGCCGGGGCGCCCGCCGACGATCAGCAGGCGCGCCTTGCCCGCGCCATCGGGATCACAGAGGCGCGCGACGGCCACGAAGAACTGGTCGGCGTCGGCGAGCAGGATGCGGGGTTCGCGGGCGGGGACGGCGGGCGCGGTCATACCCGAAATATACCCGAAGGCCCCGCCGCTCGTGGGAGCGACGGGGCCTTCGGTCCAGCGGACTGGCGAGGATCACTCCTCGTCGGCTTCCTCGACCACGGCGGCCTCGGGCTCGGCGCCTTCCGGCTTCGGCTCGGGCTTCGGCGGCTGGTCGGCCGGGATGTTGTTCACCGACAGCACGATCCGGCGGTGGATCGGATCCACCTCGTTCACGGTCATGTCGAGCGTCATCCCTTCCCAGATCACCTCGTCCAGCTCGGTGTACGTGAGCGGCACGTTGATCTGGTTCTGCGGCACGAACCCTTCGATATCGTTGCCGACATCGACGACCACGCCCTTGTCGGCGAGGCGGACGACCTTGCCCGACAGGGCGAGGTTGACCGGGTACGTCTCACCGATGCGCAGCCACGGATCTTCCTCGGCCTGCTTGAGGCCCAGGCTGATGCGCTTGTTCTCGGCATCGATGTTGAGGATCACGACGTCCACCGAATCGCCCTTCTTCACCACTTCCGACGGGTGCTGGACGCGCTTGGTCCAGGACATGTCGGAGATGTGGATCAGGCCGTCGATGCCCGGCTCGATCTCGACGAAAGCGCCGAAGCTGGTCAGGTTGCGGACCTTGCCTGAGATGCGCGTGCCGACCGGGTACTTGAGCGGCAACACGGCCCACGGATCCTGCTCCGTCTGCTTCATGCCGAGCGAGATCTTCTCCTCGTCGGGGTCGACCTTGAGCACCACCGCCTCGATCGCCTCGCCGATGCTGACGAGCTTCGAGGGATGACGGACGTTGCGCGTCCAGCTCATCTCGGAGATGTGCACGAGGCCTTCGATGCCCGGCTGGA